>JALZAH010000366.1 GCA_030948425.1 Actinomycetota bacterium | reverse complement strand
GAACAGGACGGTGCTGGCGCCGTCGCTCACCCGGGCTCTGGAGGAGGCCGACGCCAGCCGGCCGGTGGTCGCCTCGTCCGGCCTGCGGCCGCACCCGAAGCTGGGCATGGACCTCTCCCCGTCGATCGCCTGGAGCGCCGACGACGACGGTGGCGACGACCTCGCCCGGCGCCTGCGGCGGTTCCCGGTCCTCGCCCGCTTCGTCGGCCAGGCCGGGACCCAGGCGGTGCCCGAGACGGCGGCGTGGATGGAGCCGGAGCGCTGGCCGGACCTCGACTGGGACGGGCTGGCCCGGTCCTGCGGTCTGCGGAAGGAGATCTTCGTCCGGCACGCGCACCCGGCCGCGTCCCCCACCTTCGAGGCCTGGCGGAGCGCCACCCAGGAGCACCAGGCCAGGGTGGTGCGCCAGCACGTCGAGGCGTTGCGGCGGCTCAAGTACCGGCCCACCGGCGGGTTCTGCCAGTTCATCCTGGCCGACAGCCATCCGGCGGTGTCGTGCTCGTTGCTCGACCACGAACGGGTGCCGAAGGCGGGCTATGCCGCCCTGCGCCAGGCGTGCGCCCCGGTCCTGGTCACCGCCGACCGGCCGGCCGACTGGTACCGGCCCGGCGCGCTCGCCGCCCTCGACGTGCACGTGGTGTCCGACCTACGCCGACCTCTCGAGGGGTGCGTCGTGCGCGTCGAGCTCTCCTGGTCCGGCGGATCGCACCGCTGGGGCTTCGTCGGCGACGTGGCCGCCGACGACGTGGTCCGGGTCGGCACGCTCTCCTTCGTGGTGCCTGACGCCCCGGGGCCCCTCAACCTCTCCCTCCGCCTGGAAGGACCAGCCGAGGCTACAGCCACCTACCGTTCCCAGATCGTCGCACCTTCACCTGGCTCGACCACGTGACCCCTGGCTTCACCTCGCTGCCGGCCGTGCGGGCCGAGCTGCTCTACCGGCTCGGAAGGTTCGAGGAAGCCGCCGCGGCCTACCGGGAAGCCCTGGACCTACCGGGCAACGGCGCACAGCGGCGACAACTTCGCCAACCCCTCGCCCGAACCGATCACCCGACCGGCGGCTGACGGACGGCCGCCGACGGCGCCGGTACGAGGCGCTCCCCGTGTGGAAGTGATCCCCGCCAGCCGCCCTACAGTCGCTCCGTGACCGCGACCGCTGTGCGGGCAGGGCGGAGCAGGCGCTTCGGCCTCTGGAGCACCACCATCGGCAAGAAGCTCCTGGTCGCCGTCACCGGCCTGGGCTGGATCGGCTTCGTGCTCGTCCACATGATCGGCAACCTCAAGCTGTTCCTGGGGGCCGAGGGCCATGGCGACCGGACCCCGGCGCTCAACGTGTACAGCGAGTGGCTGCGGGACCTGGGCACCCCGGCGCTCCCCCGGACCATGCTCCTGTGGTTCCTGCGCTTCGGGCTGATCGCCATGTTCTTCGGCCACGTCGCCCTCGTGGCCATCCTCAGCTACCGCAACCGGGCCGCCCGCCCGGTCCGCTACGCCAGGACCGCCCACGTCCAGGCCAACCCGGCCTCGCTGATGATGAAGTGGGGCGGCGTCACCATCCTGGCCTTCTTGTTCTTCCACCTGGCCCAGTTCACCTGGGGCGTGTCCCCCGACATCAGGTTCCGGCGGGGCGACCCCTACGGCAACGTGACCCAGGCCTTCTACCACCGGCCGTGGATGGGGGCCGTCTACCTGGTGGCCATGGTGGCGCTGGCCGGCCACCTGTACCACGGCGTCTACTCGACGGCCCAGACGCTCGGCGTCAACCGGGCCCGGTGGGAGCGCCTGGTCCGCCGGACCGCCATCGGCGCCGCCGCCGTGATCGCGGGCGGCAACGTCGTCATCATCGTGGGCGCCACCTTCCTCGCCCACCCGGGTTACTGACGATGACCGTCGTGAGCCCCCCCTCCACGCGGTGGAAGGAGTCCGACGACTCCTCGATGCTCGACAGCGGCTCGCCGGAAGGGCCGATCGCCGGCCGGTGGGACGCCCACAAGTTCCACATGCGACTGGTCAACCCCTCGAACCGCCGCCGCTACCGGGTGATCGTCGTGGGGTCGGGTCTGGCCGGTGGCGCGGCCGCCGCCAGCCTCGGAGAGCTGGGCTACAACGTCGACGTCTTCTGCTACCAGGACTCGCCCCGCCGGGCGCACTCGATCGCCGCCCAGGGCGGGATCAACGCCGCCAAGGACTACCGGAACGACGGCGACAGCGTCCACCGCCTCTTCTACGACACGGTGAAGGGCGGCGATTTCCGGTCCCGGGAGTCGAACGTCTACCGGCTGGCCCAGGTGTCGGTCGACATCATCGACCAGTGCGTGGCCCAGGGGGTGCCCTTCGCCCGGGAGTACGGCGGGTTGCTCGACAACCGGTCGTTCGGCGGCGCCCAGGTGTCCCGCACGTTCTACGCCCGGGGCCAGACCGGCCAGCAGCTGCTCCTCGGCGCCTACCAGGCCCTGGAGCGCCAGGTCCAGGCCGGAACGGTCACCGTCCACCCCCGCCACGAGATGGTCGAGCTGGTCAAGGTGGGCGGGGCGGCCAAGGGCATCGTGACCCGCGACATGGTGAGCGGCAGGATCGAGCGCTGGGCGGCCGACGTGGTGGTGCTGGCCACCGGTGGGTACGGCAACGCCTTCTACCTGTCGACCAACGCCAAGGGGTGCAACACCACGGCGATCTGGCGGGCCCACAAGAAGGGCGCCTTCTTCGCCAACCCCTGCTACACCCAGATCCACCCGACCTGCATCCCGGTGAGCGGTGCGCACCAGTCGAAGCTGACCCTCATGTCCGAGTCGCTCCGCAACGACGGCCGCATCTGGGTGCCGACGAGGGCAGGTGACGCCCGGGCCCCCGGCGAGATACCCGAGGCCGAGCGCGACTACTTCTTGGAGCGCAAGTACCCGAGCTTCGGCAACCTCGTGCCTCGGGACGTCGCCTCCCGCAACGCCAAGGAGGTGTGCGACGAGGGCAGGGGCGTCGGGGCCACCGGCCTTGGCGTCTACCTCGACTTCTCCGACGCCATCCAGCGCCTCGGGGCCCCAGGCATCAAGGAGCGCTACGGGAACCTGTTCGACATGTACGAGCGCATCACCGACGAAGACCCGTACAAGGTCCCGATGCGCATCTTCCCGGCGATCCACTACACGATGGGCGGCCTTTGGGTCGACTACGACCTGCAGTCCACGATCCCCGGCCTGTTCGTGGCGGGTGAGGCCAACTTCTCCGACCACGGGGCCAACCGGCTGGGCGCCTCCGCGCTGATGCAGGGCCTGGCCGACGGGTACTTCGTCCTGCCCGCCACGATCGCCGACTACCTGGCCGGCGTGCCGATGGGTAAGACCCCGCCGACCGACCACCCCGCCTTCGCCCAGGCCGAGGCCGAGGTGGCGGCCCGCATCGAGCGGCTCCTGTCGATCGACGGTGGTCGGACGGTCGACGACTTCCACCGAGAGCTGGGCCTGCTCCTCTGGGACCACTGCGGCATGGCTCGCAACGAGGCCGGCCTGAGCACGGCCCTCGAGCGGCTGCCCGCCCTCAGGGAGGAGTTCTGGCACGACGTCAAGGTGCCGGGTGCGGGGGCGATGCTGAACCAGGGCCTGGAGAAGGCGCAGCGGGTGGCCGACTTCCTCGAGCTGGGTGAGCTGATGTGCCTCGACGCCCTCCACCGGCGCGAGTC
>JALZAH010000347.1 GCA_030948425.1 Actinomycetota bacterium | reverse complement strand
CTCCCCGGCGTCGATGCGGTCCCAACGACTGACACGGGCGGCACAGAAGAGGGCGCCCAGGCCGACGACGATGGCGATGGTCACGAGCAGTGACCACACCGTCGAGCGGACGGTGGTGAGCTTCGTCCACTCCGAGCGCGCCGCGGCGGCGAACAACCGGAGCCGCGAAGGCGGTGCCGGTCGCGAGGGCCGGCGTTCGGGGGCGGTGACCGTCACGACGGGCTCCCACCGAGGTGGGCCTCACCCAGGAACTCGGCGCTGTCGCGGGTCATCTCCATGAACGCCTCTTCCAACGACGCCTGCTGGGGTGACAGCTCGTGCAGGACGATCCCGGCGGCCCCAGCCAGCTCGCCGACATCGCGGCACGCCAGGCCGGTGACGGTCAGCACATTGTCGTCGGCCAGGCTGGCCCTGGCCCCGTTCCTGTCGATGAGGTCGCCCAGGGCGGCGGCCTGAGGCGACACCACGCGCACATGGTTGGCCGAGGCCGACGCGATGACCTCGGCCACGCTGGCGTCGGCAATGAGGTGGCCCCGTCCGATGACCACGAGGTGATCGGCGGTCAGGGACATCTCGCTCATGAGATGACTCGACACGAACACGGTGCGACCCTCGGCGGCCAGTGATCGTAAGAGGCCGCGCACCCATTGGATGCCCTCGGGGTCGAGGCCGTTGACCGGCTCGTCGAGCAGGAGCACCCCCGGGTCACCCAGAAGGGCGGCGGCGATACCGAGCCGCTGACCCATGCCCAGGGAGAAGCTGCCTGCCCGGCGCCGAGCCACGCTCGCCAGCCCGACCTCCTCGAGCACCTGGTCGACCCTCGCCCGGCCGATGCCGTTCGAGTCTGCCAACCATCGCAGGTGCCCACGGGCGCTGCGGCCGGGATGCACCGCCTTGGCCTCCAGCAGCGCCCCGACCTCGTGGAGCGGGAACCGCAGGTCGCGGTAGGCGCGCCCGTTCACGGTGACGCCGCCGGAGTTCGGGGCATCGAGCCCGACGATCATCCGCATGGTCGTGGACTTGCCGGCACCGTTGGGGCCGAGGAACCCGGTGACCCGTCCGGCACCGGCGGTGAAGGTGAGATGATCGACGGCCACGGTGGACCCGTAGCGCTTGGTGATGCCGACTGCCTCGATCACCCGGGTCCTCTCGGTGGTAGGAGCCGCCGAGCGTACCGGCCCCTACCCGGGCGGAGGCTGTGAAATCGCGAAGAAATGGCTAAGAGCCGAGGCCGACTCGGCCACCGCAGGTCAGAACGACTGGTTCTGGACGGCGGGAGCGGTGGTCGGAGGCGTGGTGGTCGGAGGCGTGGCGGCTGACGGCGCCTGGTGGGCATCCTCGGCCGCTTCGCGCTCGGGGGACTCCGATGCCTCGTGGGCCGGGTCCTCGTTCGACCCGCCCCCGTGACCCCTGAACCCGCGGCCGGCGTCCTCCTCGGCCTCCCGCTCGGGGCTCTCAGCTGCCTCGTGGGCGGGATCCTCGTGCGATCCGACGTGGCTGTCGTCGGGGGCGCTCCCGGTCGCCGGGGGGGTGGTCGTGGTCTGGGCCCCGGCCAGGCCCGGGCCGAACAGGGCGATACCGGCGGCGCCGCCGGCGAGGATCGATGCGGCGATGGCAGCGGCCGCGGTCTTTCGTGTGAGCTCCATTACATGCCCTTCCGTTCGGCTGGCGTGTGCTTCATAGCCCCATGAGGGTGCCTGAACGCCATCCTCGGCCACCTACCTGTGACCACGCTGGGTGCGCCCTCAGTCCTGCCTGGCAAGGCGTGGCGAGCACGCGCCTGGTACGAGAAACCTTGCGGGCGCTGCCTAAGGGTTGGGGATGCTGGCGAAGTAGCTGTCCTGGCGGTGACCACAGCGACCGCCGGCGCAGGCGTCAGTACGAAGGTCGGTCCAGTAGGCGACGACGGCGTCGGGAGCGACGGCGAGGCCCGGGTAGTCCCCGATGCTCACGGCCGGGAAGGGGAAGGCGGGGTTGATGGTGCCCCGGCTGGCCAGGTTGTCACGGGTGGGATCGGACAGGGCGGTCGACACCTTCCGGAACGAGAAGGTGAGTGACCCGGGGGCTTTCTCGCTGGCCAGGGTGAAGCCGTACTTGTGGTTGTCGGGGTCGTAGGCCCGGTCGAAGAAGCCCACCTGGAGCAGGCCGTGGGCGTCGTAGGCGGCCCAGGGCATGAACTGGTCGTTACGCCGGGAGATGGCGATCGGCGCGCTCCAGGTCTGGCCGCCGTCGTAGGTCTGGCTCACCACGATGTCGGCGTCGGTGATGGCCTTGTAGGGGTCGGCATCGACGGGGTGGGGCGCGTTGCGGTCGTCGTACCAGACGATGGCCAGGTGCAGGCCGCTGCGATCGGTCTGGTCGCCGGTGACGTTGCCCTCACCGTCGAGGTTGAACTGGCTGTCGTGCAGGGTCTGGGACCCGCCGACGCTTGCCGGGTAGTCATGCTCGTTGAGACCGTCGTAGGCCTGGCCGATGAGGTACGGACCGCCCGTGCGCGCACCCGTCGCCGGGTCGACGGTGACGGCCAGGTACTGGTTGCGACCAGGGGCGCCGCCGGCATCGGGCGACTCGTCGTAGGTCTCCTGGAAGGTGACGACCGCGCCGGCGCGGGTGACGGCCACCGAGTTGCCGAAGGTCTGGTCGCAGGCATCGTCGCCGTGA
>JALZAH010000331.1 GCA_030948425.1 Actinomycetota bacterium | reverse complement strand
GTCAGCGAGTTCGGATCGGTGCCGTGGCTCCGAGCGGTCGCGTCGGGCCTGTCGCTGCTCGTCCTCGTCGTTGTCGGGATGGTTCTCGACTGGGACGTGACTTGGGTGGTTGCCGCGTCCAGCCTCGCGGAGGCCCTGAACTCCGCCATCCGAGCCCGCTCGATTGCCAAGTGGGAAGACAAACACGGTGTCGAGTTCCTACGGGCAAACGACACCCCCCGTACCGGCCGCCGGTACCGCCAGTACCTGGCGGGCTCCGGTCCCACCCACCTCTACGTCCGACCCCGGCCCGCCGCCAACGGCGATGCTACGGGCCGAACGGAGCCGTAGTGGGAGTGGCCAGCAAAATCGCGGTGTCTCCCCCTGCGAGGAGACCGGCGTCGGTGGCAGGGCTTGTTCAGGCGACTGTCAAAAACTCGGCTCTCATCGCCACGGACCACCGGTACGGTGATTACAGAGCCGAGGAGGTCGTGCCAGTGGCGATCAAGAGGCGTGTTGACTTTCTCATCCCGCCGCGGGACCGAAAGGCCGCCCATGCCGCCCTGCGGGAGTACGCCGCTTCCCCCGAAGAAGAACCTGACGACGAGACCGTCGGAGAACACGAGCCGAAGTAGCCATCCCGCAGTGCTGCTCAACGCGCTGACCGGCAAGGCGTACCGGGGCGGCAATCAACTCGTTTTCGGCATGGTCGCGGCCCGCCGGGGCTGGTCGGCACACGGGAGCACGTACAAGCAATGGACCCAGCTTGATGCCCAGGTCCGCCGAGGTGAGAAGGCGGCCCACGGCGTGAAGTGGTCCCACGCGTCCAAGGTCCAGGCCGCGACCGACTTCCTGTTCGAGTACGAGATCGCTCAGTCGGTGGCGGCGTGACGGTGCTGATGAGTGAAGCCAAGCCGCTCACTACGTGATGACTCGTGGAGGGCGGACAAGGATGGCGGCCCCGGCGCTCGACATGACGGCGGCGAAGAAAAATCCCGCCGCTGGAGTGGCCACGCTGAACAGCACCCCGACGACGACGTTGGCAATCAGGTCGCCCAGCCCGTCCACCAGTCCGATCAGGCCGAAGCCCCTCCCTCGGATGTCGTCCGGTAGAAGCTCGGCGGCATAGGAACCCTGGCCTGTCTCTACCAATGCGCGGGAGATGCCCACCAACCCGAACAGCGCCGCCAGGACGGCGATGCTGGCCGGGGTAATGGCGAACAGCACACAGGAGATGGCGAACACGGTCATCCCCCCGACGAGCACCTGCCGACGCCCGAGTCGATCCGCCAGCGTCCCGGCCGGGTAGGCGGCCACAGCATTGGCGGCATTGTGGAGGGCGTAAAGCAATACGGCGATGGCCGCCGCCTGGTCGAGGGACCGCCCATGGCGGTGAAGAAGGTCGGTTGCCCGCAGGATCAACAGCGTGGTCGAAAACAGTCCTGCCCCGAACAGCCCGAGACCGACGAGGAGCCGCCGGAACGCCCCAGGCGTGGCCAGCAGGGTCCTCATGGGGTGCAGGGCGGTGGCGGCCTCCCTTGCGACCCGTGGTGCCTCTCGCACGAGCAGCAGGACCGACAGGGCGGCCAGCAGTCCCGGTATCACGCTGATGGCGAACAACCATCGGTAACCCACGGCCACGATAAGGGGTGCGGCCAGGAGGGGGCCGACGACGGCTCCGGCACTGTCCATGGCCCGCTCCACGCCGAATGCCCGGCCAAATTGATCCTCGGAGACCGACCCCGCCAACAGGGCGTCTCTGGCCGGAGCCTTGCCCCCTCGGGCGATCCACGACACCGCTCGTGCCAGCGCGACGAGCGGCCACGCTGCGAGCAGGCCGAATGTCCCGTGGGCCAGCGCAGTGACCGCGTACCCTCCCGCCGCGACTGCCCGGCGCTCGACTCCTGGTTGGTCGGCGAGCACTCCGCCGCCCAGCTTGGAGAACGAGAGCGCACCATCAGCGACGCCCTCGATGGCCCCGAGCGCCGCGGCCGGGGCACCGATGCTGCGAAGGAACCCAGGCAGCGCAGCAGTGGCCATCTCGTGGCC
>JALZAH010000318.1 GCA_030948425.1 Actinomycetota bacterium | reverse complement strand
GAACACCGCCTGGTGGCGCCCGCCTTCGATGGACGCACCCAGGGCCCGGCCCGCCAGCGGGGCGAGGGGTGCCACCTCGATCAGCTGACCGACGATGTCGTCGACCAGGTGGTGCACGGCCTCGTCCTCCACCACGTCGGCGGCCGCCACCGCCGCGTCGGCGAGGAGCGCGGCCACCCGTTCGGCGTTGGCCGGGACGACCAGCCACCCGGCCAGCCGTGGCGCCGGCCCTGCTGCCTCCACCCGCTCGGCGACCACGTCGGGGGTGAGGAAGCTCTCCTGCACGAACTCGCCGAGCGTGGCGGCGAACTGCTGCTTGCGCTCGGGGACGACGGCCGTGTGGGGGATGGGGATCCCCAGGGGGTGGCGGAACAGGGCGGTGACGGCGAACCAGTCGGCCAGGCCGCCCACCATCGAGGCCTCGGCGGTGGCCTGCACGTAGCCCACCCATCCCTGGCCGTGCCCGACGACGGTGGCGACCAGGAAGGCGGCGGTTACGACGGCCAGGCACCCCGTGGCCCGCCGCCGGTTCACCCGCAGCTCCCGCCGCTTCGCCTCGAGCGACCCGACCCGCGGGGAGAGCGGGGTGGTGGCTGCGTCGCTCATGGTGCGGCTTGGGGGAGCGCGGCTACGACCGGCGCGTCAGGGCCCAGAGGGAACAGCCGGTGGCCCAGCCGAAGAGCAGGTGGGCGCTGTAGTCCTGGGCCAGGGTCTTGGCGTCGTAGGTCCAGATCGGCTCGTAGAGATCCAGCTTGGGCAGGAGCACGTAGGACGTCGAGCAGGCCACGATCCCGAGGACGGCCCCCGACCGTGGACCGGGCTCCACCCCGAGAGCGACGGCGACCCCGTACAGCAGGCCCCACTGGATGCCGGTGGCCCAGTGGACGACGTCGTTGGTGGCCGCCGCGGCGCGATCGGGGAGCTCGAGGTGCGCCAGGTCGCCGGCGAGGCGGCGGCCGACCTGGGCCGGCGTGCCGGCGTGCTCGAAGTCCTTCGTGGCGGTGGACAGCTCCCAGGCCGGGAAGCCGTCGGTGCCACCGCCCCGCCGGTAGCGGGAGTACCACAACAGGTCCATGGCCAGCGTCCCGAGGGCCGCCGCCGCGGCCCCTCGTACGGCGGCTCGCCGTCGGTTGGTCGACATGGGCTGCAGTCTGGTCCCTTCCGGCCGTCGGAGTGACGGTGACGGATGCAGCATCCACGGTCGCTCCAGTTTCTGCAGTCGCAGGTACGAGCCTTCCGGACCTCCGGAGCTGGCGTCTGCGGCTCCCTTTCGCCTCTGGGTCCCGCACATCCGGAGTAGGGTCTGCGGCGATGGGAAAGGCGTCGGCTCAGGGCCGAGGACGGCTGCGTCTGCACTCCTGTCCGGCCGTGACCATCGGACTCATCCTGGTGCTGGCGAGCCTCGGGTGCAGCACGGTCACCACCAGGGACTCGGGTCCCGGTGCGTCGTCGCCGGCAGCATCGGCCAAGGCCTCCGGGCCCCTGACGGTGTTCGCGGCGGCGTCGCTGACGGAACCCTTCAACGACGAGATGGCCATCCTGCGGGCCAGCTCGCCCGGGCTGTCGGTCACCTTCAGCTTCGGGGGTTCCGGGGCGCTGGTGGCCCAGGTGCAGCAGGGTGCCCCGGCCGACGTGGTGGCCACCGCCGACACCGCTTCGATGCGGCGCCTGATCGACGCCGGTCTGGTCGACCCGCCGGTCACCTTCGCCAGGAACAAGCTCCAGATCCTGGTGGCCCCGGGGGATCCCAAGGGCGTCACGTCCCTGGCCGACCTGGCCCGCCCCGACCTGAAGGTGGTCCTCGGGGATGAGTCCGTCCCTGCCGGTCGGTACGCCGCCCAGGTCCTGCAGACGGCCGGCGTGGCGGTGCGGCCGGTGTCGAAGGAGCCCGACGTCAAGGCGGCGGTCTCGAAGGTCACCACCGGTGAGGCCGACGCCACCATCGTCTACGCCACCGATGTCCGGGCGGCCGGGGGGAAGGGTCAGGGCATCGAGATCCCGGACGGTCAGAACGTGCTGGCCGACTACCCGATCGCCGTCGTCAAGGCCACCCCGCACCGGGCCGCAGCCGCGGCGTTCGTCGAAGCCACGGTGCGGGGCGGTGGCCAGGCGGCGCTGGGGAGGCGCGGGTTCCTGCCGGCACCCTGATCCGATGCCGCACATGCGGGCTCTATGGTCGTGGCATGCCGTCGTACCGGATCGGGCAGGCCGCCGAGCTCCTCGGGGTGAGCGACGACACGATCCGGCGCTGGGTGGACAGCGGCCGACTCGGCGCCACGACTACGAAGGGCAAGCGGCGGGCGATCGACGGGGTCGCCCTGGCCCAGCTGGCGGCGGCGATGGGCAACGAC
>JALZAH010000317.1 GCA_030948425.1 Actinomycetota bacterium | reverse complement strand
GTGGACCCCGCCGTGCCTGAGCGGTACCTTGTAGTTGTACGCCACGGTGCATTGTAGCCCGGTGCACCATCAGAGCCAGGCTCATATACCGTCGATACGGACGCCGTATTTCATGCACGCCCGCCGGCGTCAGCCTCCGAGGTGGTCCCCTGCGGCTATTTCGCTACAGCCTGTTGACCGGAGAAGAAGAGGAGCCGATTCTCGGCTCACGCCTGAGCGGCAGCCAAATAGTGGTTCACCAGCCCGCTTCCCTCCTCCGCTCCATCAACGGTGACAATCAGAGATCGCCCTCCGACGAGTTCGAGGTGGAGCGCCTGTCCCTTGCGAATGACCACCGCCGTGGTCCCGGACCGCACCCGGTACCCCCACCCGCCGTACTGCATGGGTTCGATGATGGTGTACGTCGCTCTGCAGATACGGCTCAAAGGCACGCGGCGTCGAGGCCATCCCCAGGGACCGAGCCCTAGGACGACCGCCTGGGGCCCGACAGTGACCCGCGCCGAACCGAACCCCACGGCGAGGATGACCACCACGGCCACGGCCACGGCGGCGCCCACGGGACCAACCTGGCCTGAAAGTAGGCCGAGCCCCCCGACGCCTACACCGACCCCGCAGAAGACCAGGGTGCCGCGGGAATTCCTGGCCGTCCCGGTCCACAATGCTCGCCCAGTTCTCGGTGTTGCGCCATCTAACGGCGGGTGGTTTGCTCCGGCGGAGGTGCCTAGAAGTCTCGAAGCGATCCACCTGGTCAGGATCCCGGCGGTAATCGGGAGGATGGCAGCGAGGGGAGCGAGATTGCGTGCCCGGTCCCAGGTGGGCGCATCGAGGTTCCGGCTCAACAGTATGAGCTGGCCGACGAAAATGAACCCGCCGATGAAGTGAGCGTTTCGCAGCGCATCTCGCCCGCCTGACCGGCCACGCTGCCCCTGCAGCGCCCATATCCAGGCGCCCACCCAGAGGCCGCCCACAACAAGTAGGGAGACCAACTTCGGCGCCGATCCGTTTGGATGGCCGTCGACGCCCCAGTGGATGGCTAGATTCCCGGGCAGCCGCGACCACAGAGCGAGCTGCGGCACGACGACGAACGCCAGCACGATGAAGGGGGCGAGCCAAAGCGCGACGGCGCTCGGTGGTGTGGACTGGTCTTCGTTCACAGGACCTCCCTGATCAGAGCCCTCTGGCCGTGTCCCTCGGCGCGGCGCCGGCGGCCTGCGACACAGGTCCGCTACTCCCGGATCTCCTCCCGGAGGGGCAGCACGTCCAATGGGATCTCAGCCCGCGAGCATGGGCGCTCGACCACGGTGAACGAGCCCCGGTATCCGAACAGGGGCCCGAAGACCCGGTTCGACACGTGCACGTCGATCCCGAACCGCTCGCTGTCCTCGTCCCACCACTCCCGTACTTCGGCGCCCCCCGAGAACAGGCGCGGGAACCGGAAGGCGATTGGCCCTTCGTAGAACCGCAGCTCACCGCTGCGGATGCACATGCCGCCGCGGTCGTCGACGGAGCAGTGGATGTCGACGGCGAGATGCTGATGGGTACCCAGATAGTCGATGATCGCGTTTCGCGAGCTGCTCAGGATCATGGTCGCGTCGAACGCCCGCAAGCGCCGTCGCAGCTTGAACCGTCGTGACCAGGTCACGGTCTCCCGCCCGAAGCTGTCGAGGTAGGCGTAGTTCGAGATCATGAAGGGGACGTTGCGGCCCCGGCCCGGAAGAGCACCCGTCGGGTTGACCCGAGGAGCAGGAACGGCAGCGTCCACCACGGCCCCCGCCACACCTCGTCCATGACGCCAGTCCCGATCTGACATACGCCGTCCGTCGATGAGAACCCGAACCGCCATTGGATCTTCGGGTGGAGCTTGGCGAAGTCGTCGCCGAGGGCCTGTTGGTAGATGGAGGTCAGGGAAGGTCTCCGACCTCGGGCTGACGGTCGGGTGCATCCCGCAGAGGACGGCGTCCGGAGGGAAGCCCGTCCATCGTGGCCAGGGCGACGCCTGCCAAGGCGGTCATGGCCCAGTTGAGCGATGCCGGGTTAAACGCACGGGACATTGCTCTGCGATCGGTGATGGCTGCGCCGGCGCCCAGCACGGGCATGGCGACTGCGGTCGCTACGAACGGCCACCGTCGGCGGGCCCCGACGATGGTGGCGATGCCGAAGGTGACTTCGGCGACACCTGCGGCTCGGACCACCTTCCTCGCCCGATGCTCGTCCAACCCGAGCCGTCGCCAGGGGCCGACCTCGTCCGGGTCGACCTTCCAGAGCTTGGGGACCAGGCCCTGGTAGAGCCAGACCCCGCCCAGCCCGGCCACCGCGGCGGCGTGGGCTATGGCCTGGTTGCGCGCTCGCTCCGGGGCAAGCCCCTCCTCCAGCCAGAGGCGGAGGCGGTCGAAGCTCCAGGCCGTCGCCCATCCGAAGACGGGCCGGACAACCCACCGGTCCACGAGCTCACCGAGCTGTCCCCACCGGGGCCGGTAGTCGTAGCGGGTCAGGAAGCGGATGCCGTCCTCCGTGGGCACGTACCGCCAGTAGCCGGCGCCGGCCTCGATGATCGACCGCCAGTCATCCGCCCAGAACTTCAGGCCCGACCAGTGAGAACCGTCAGTCCGGTCACGGTCGCCGAGCGACTCACCGGTGCCGGCGATCGTGATGCCTGGAGCGATCGTTGTCGCGTAGGTGAAGCGCTGCGGCTCGCCGTCCTCGCGGGGCAGGTACTCGATCCTGCCGAAACGGAGATCCCAGCGCTGGTGCTGGCCAGGCTCCTGGGTCGCCGCCCACAGCGCGTCCATGGACGCGCGAACCCGGGACTCGACGTAGATCGGACGTCGACGCCTCACCTCCACCAGCGTACGGCGTGCCAACAGAGGAACCGGCGGTTGCCGGCACGACGATGGTCGAGGACGTCGTAGCGAGGTCGTGGGTAGGTGGTGAGCCCGATGACAACGGTGGCCAGGACTCGCGAGGTGCGAGAGCGTTCACCGCAGGGTGATGGCGACCGGTGGCGCGACCACGACATCGAAGCGTCCAGTGTCGTCTCGATGCAGCCGTAGTGGTACGACGGCCTCGTACTGTCCGGCCGGCAGCAGATATCCGATGTCGGGCCGACAGCTGGCGGTACCGACCAGCACCGACAACGAGGCTTCGTCGCCCGGATACAGCTCCGCGAACCAGCCCACTCCGGCGATGGCGCCGCTGAACCCACCGACGACCTCTCCGGTGCTTGGCCGCACCACCATGCCGACCAGGGGCTGTCCGCTGTCGATCGGGACCGGTACGTCCCCGCGATTGTGGAGGACCAGCTTGCCGGCCATGTTCTCGCCGCTGGCGACCTCGGAGGCGTCCAAGTGCACGCTGAGCTCAATCTCGTCCAGCGTGATGGTCGAGGTGGGCGCCTCCCTGTTCGGCCCGGGCGTGGTGACGGCCGGGTAGGCCAGGTTCCCGACCTGAATATGCAGGGCGTCGCCGTAGCGGCGATGCCACTGCGCAGCCACCGCCTCAGCGGTGGCCACGAAGGCGACATCCACGGCTCCGTCGCCCATGCCCAATTGCTTGACGTGGTCGAACCCGCCCGATCTGATCTCGGCCCGGATACGTTCCAGCTCCCGCTGGGTGAAGGGCAGCCGGCGCAGCCGCAGGCGGTCGGGATGGGCGACGACAGCTGCCAGGCGCCTCCGATGAACCTCCAGGTCGGCGGTGAAGGAGGCCACGACGACATGCGCCATCCCTTCCCGGTCATAGCGGAAGCCGGCCCACGTGTCGGGGTGCGCTGCCCCGTAAGCCACGATGGCGGCGGCATCGGCCCCCAAGGTCTCGGCGACTTCCTCCTCGGCCGCCTCCTCCGGCGTGAGCAGCCCGTACTCCTGCGCCCGCACCGAGGACAGGCTGCCCTCCACCAACTGACGCACGAAGTCGCGGTCACAGCGCAGACCAAGGCCCCGACGGGCCTCGATCATCGAGTCCAGATCGCTGTAGTCAAACCCGTCGTCGTCGGCGACGCCCATGGAACATGATGTCGCGCTCCGGTCGGGCAAAACACCGAGTGTGAGCCGACACCACCTCGGGTTCTCCACAATGCGGTCATCAACCCAGGAGACCCTTAGAGAACGTGGACAAGGGAGCGCTGTGCGAGCGGGTGTGCAAGACCGACGCCCGCCACCTGGAGGCCCGGGGACTCATCGCAGTTGGGCGGCAGTGGGTCGGGAGCGAAGGCGACGATGAGCACAGCCGTCTCACTTTCGGCAACCTCCGCGTAGCTCCCGACGCACAGGGCGTCCCGGAATCGCAGAGCGAGAACCATCCCGTCTGGGCTGATGCCGTCGAGGTCCCACGACACGGAGCTGTACCGGGAGGCGACCGACGGCGCCGTCGGCACCAGCGGGACGCCCCGAAGGTCACGCGAGCCCGCAGACCTGGGGTCGACAGAGGTCGGTACCCGTACATGGCCGACCGGGGCACGATCGCCGCGGCTGCACCCGGTGGCCACGGCCAGGGCGAGGGCCAGTGCGACCAGTGATCGGCCCCGCAGCATCACCGCTCCCCGCTGGCCAGCATGAAGTCGGCGGCCGATCGGGCCTGAACCCGGAGGTGGCGGCGGATGGCGAGGCCCATCGCGTCAGGCCCACCTGGGGCCGCGCCCTCGGCAAATGGATCGGCTGACCCGCTCGGCCGTCCACCACCCGCCGGCGGCGAGCGCGGCCACAGGGACCGGCTCCACCGGCTCCCGCCGCGGGCCCTCGCCTGCGATCGCCGCCGACACGACATCGCCCTCCGGGCCGGCGATCTCCGCCATCGTCGCTGCGGACTCCCCACCCCGGAGCACGGCGGTGGCGCCCCTCACGGTCCGGCCGATGTACGGGCCTCGGGGGATGAGACGAACCCCATGGCCGCGGGGCCCCCGGCGTCGAGTAGCACGGAACGCACGAGGTCGGCGGGCCGGGCGCCGACCCGGGCGCAGTAGGCCGCGAAGGCCGGTCCCCACTTCGGGTGGCAATCGCCCAGAAAGGCAACGCTTCCGTCGGGCCGTGTCGACACCATGGGTCCGACCAGCAGGCGCCCATCGTGGTCCCTGCTGTCGATGCGGGCCAGTATCCGCCCGCCCCTTTCCCGCTCGGCCTTGGCGTCGACGAGGTCGTCGGTCGAAATGACCATGGGCAGGTCGGGCGGAGCCGGGCCCCGCAGGAGGGTGACCCCACCGAAGCCGACCCGCCGGCCGAGTTCGTGAGGCCCTTCTCGGGACGGCGGCGTGTCTGGGCCCAGATCGGCTACATCCTCGGCCTCGATCACCGGCCCGTCGACCGCCCTGGCCTCCGTGAGCTCGACACCCAGGCTGATCCATTCAGCAATCGCGGCGCCAGCCCCCGCCGCTCGCGCCAGTTCACTCCGACAGGGGCCGGTAGCGGAGGCCTCGACAACAGCCGCAGCCGACGTCGTGGGTCCTCCGGCGGAGGACCCAGACGGCGCACCGGCTGGCGGGCGACCGCCGCCCGTCGTACACGCAGGGGCCAGCACGGCGAGAACAGCGCACCGGGCAAGCAGTCCTCGTCCTCGACGCACGGCGCCTCCTTTGAGCGATCTCCTCGTTGGACGTTCGTCCCCGGACCGCTGGTTCCGACCGGCGGCCAGCTCGCACAGCAGACGACCGAGGCGGTGGTTCAGACTCTTGGCCATGACCCTCGAACTCGCCCATGTCACCTTCGACTGTGCCGACCCGCAGCGGGTCGCTGGCTTCTGGGCGGCCGCCCTGGGACGACCGGCCGACCCGGGCGGGAACCGGTACTTCGTCTTCATCGGTCCAGACCCCTCAACGCCTGGCGGGGCGGCGTGGTTCTTCATCTGGGTGCCTGAGGCCAAGTCGACCAAGAATCGCCTCCACGTGGATCTGCGGGCCTCCGATCGTCAGGGCGAGGTTGCCCGCCTCCAGCTGCTCGGGGCCAGCCTGGGCGCGCAGCATGATGAACATGGAGCTCGATGGACGGTGATGAGCGACGTCGAGGGCAACGAGTTCTGCGTTGGCGAGCGATGACCGCTCCCGGGGGCCCCCTGGCGTCGCTGTTCCGCTCCATCATCGTCACCTCTTGCGCGCTGCCTTCCTGCTGCGCGGCGATAGAGGAACTGCTGAGGAGATCGTCCAGGACAGCTATCGCAGTCTCCACCGGGCACTACTGGCCGGGAGCGTGGTCGCCCAAACACCAACGCCAGTGTCTCGTGCTGCGCTACTACCTGGAGCTGTCCGGGGTCGAGACGGGGCCACCCTCGGCATCTCCCCAAGTTCAGTGAAGACCCACGTTCGTCGAGGGCTCGCCGCCATGGAAATGGCCCTGTGCCCCATAAGCGCCGAGGACCGGATACGCCGGGCGCTGCACGTCGCGGTGGAGGGCGTCGAAGCTTCCCCGCGGCTGTGGGAGGACATCGAAGGGTCGAGGATGCGGCTGCGCCGCAGCCGGCGGCCACATGTCGGCATTGCCGCAGCCATTGCCGTGGTGGTGGCCGCGGCGGCGCTGGTCCTGGCTGGAAGAGACACGGCAGACCAGCAGGTGCGGGTCACATCCCCCGGCAACGGGCTGGTCAGGCCGAGGGCGTTGGCGGTGGCCGCGGATGGGAGCCTGCTCATCGCCGACCAAGGACGCAACCAGATCCTGCGCCGGACCGCCGGCGGCGAGCTGGTCCCGCTGGCGGGGACGGGCAGGGCCGGATTCTCGGGCGACGGCGGCCCGGGTGCCCAGGCGGAGCTCGACCAGCCGGCGGGATTGGCGGTCGCCGGCGACGGCACGGTGTATGTGGCCGACACGGCCAACAACCGCATCCGGCGCATCGGCACCGACGGCGTCATCACCACCGTGGCCGGCAGCGGCCACGGTGGCTTCTCAGGGGACGGCGGACCGGCCACGGCGGCCGACCTGACCGGGCCCCAGGCCGTCGCTCTCGGCCCGGACGGCACCCTCTATCTCACCGACTCGGGGCGCGTTCGACGGATCGGCTCCGATGGAACCATCACCACCACGGTGGGCGGCTCCGGGCCGTTGGTGGTCGATGGCGGTCCGGTCAGCTTCGTGCCCAACGCCATCGCCATGGTCGGCTCGGGGGACCTGTACGTCGCCTCGGCCTCGCCCAAGGAGCTGCTGCGGGTCACACCGGACGGTACGGTCAGCGGCGTCGGAGGGGTCAGCGTCGCCCCCGCCGGGCTCGCCGCCACGCCCGACGGTGGGGTGGTGATCGCCAACCAGGGCAACTTCTCGGTCGACTACGGCCATCTGGGGGTCGGGCCTGGCGCGACCTCGAAGCTGATGGCGATGGCGACGTTCACCAAGGGATCGATCCCGGGGGTCGCCGGGACCTTCCGCCCCTCAGGTGTGGCCGTCGGTGGGGACGGGCGTATCTTCGCAGCCACCGACGGTGCCAACGGAGGCGCCACCGCCCCCGCCGTCATCGAGATCCTCCCCGATGGAACCGTCCACCTGGTCCCCACCACTGCCTGCGTTCCTGCCAGCAGCGGCTGCGGAGCGCCCGCCATCTCTCAGAACCCGTCGCCGCCGGGTGCCGGGGCCCATCTCGGCGACGGGTTCTGCGAGCCTGACCTGGCCAACGCCGGCTTCCAGATCAGCGCCCTCCCACCGGGGGTGGCGGCTTCGCACGCCAAGGAGGCGGCCATCGAGAAGGCCCGGGCCTACGCCGGCACCGAGTCGGGTCGCTATGACGCCTACGTCGCCTCCGTGCGCAGCCCCGCCGCACCCACGGTCGGCGTCGGCGATTCCGGCACGGGCCGTCCCACCTGGGTCGTCGAGGCCTCCGACGTCGCGCTGCCACAGCGCTCGACGGATCCGCTGTTGCGGGGCGGGCCCACCAATCCCGGGCCCTACCGAATGGTGGTCTTCGTCGACGACGCCACCCTCACGACCGCCGGAGCCTGGGCCGCGTGCCCGCCGATGCCCGCACCTCAGCCCGCGGGTTCGGCGACGGGACAGGATTCCCCGCCGGCCAGCGCCATCCCCCCGCCGGCCGGGCCTGCGGCCCGAGCAGGTCGTCTCTGCCAGCCGGCCGACCTGGCGGCCTCCTGGGACGGCCCCTCCGCCCTCGCCGGAGCGTTCCTCTACTCGGTCATACTGACCAACACCTCGGCGACGGACTGCGACCTCGGCGTCGCCCCATCGGTGATCGCCGTCGGCGACGGTGGTGCGGCCCCGGTCGCAGGACTACCGGGGCCCACACCGCTGGATCGCCCGGCCGACATGATCCACAC
>JALZAH010000291.1 GCA_030948425.1 Actinomycetota bacterium | reverse complement strand
CTCCATTACCCCTCGAATAAACTCGTCTGCCTTGAACTCGAAGGTCATCTTAACGCTGACACCGGGGCTATCCAGCACCTCTCCTGATTGAAGAGAAATCCGTGTGCGTGGATAGGGAATGTGTGTCCCAGGCCGCTTGCCCATCTGTCCGTACAGCGGGTCCTTGCTTAGGGCCAGGGCACGGATGGCCGAACTCACGAAGTGGTTAAAGGGCTGCTCGTACTCGGGAAGCGAGAAGAAGGCCCCCCGGGCGAACCGGGTCGTCTCGCCTGACACCCCGGCGGGGAGTTTCGTCATCAGATGTGCGCCTGAGTGTCCACAGTCATTGCGAGACCCATGATGCCGCAGATAGCCACGTGGGGCGTGGAGGACATTGGCCCAATCCGAGGAGCGCTCTCCTCGGCGGTTCCCACCATTCGGGCACCCTTGCTCCAACCCGCGGTGCTCACTATCGGAAGGGCCCAGACCGGCACCTGGAGCCCATAATCACGGTCTCACGGCCCCCGAGGTACTCGCCGACTGAACGCCGAACCGGCGTTAGGGGTGGATCCTGAGCATCTCCCGCTGGTCGGACAACGCCGCTCAGGTCCGGCATCGAAGTGGCCCGAAGCGTGACTCAGACCGATCGCGTGGTGCAGTTTCGGTGCAGTACAGCGTTGACCGAGGGCCTGTTGACATCACGAATGTGCTGGTCGAGGGATTTGAGATGACATAGACAGACAGGGACAGACGCCCTGCTAGCGCCTTCTAAGCGGCGGGTCGCAGGTTCGAGTCCTGCCGGGGGCACCGGAACGTGCTGGTCAGGGTGGTTGTAAAGGCTCGGCGGTCCGCACCGTGGACAGATTTGGGCACGGTTTGGACAGCAGTTGCTCCATCGTGGTTCCGCCCCCCTCAGTTGCCGACGAGAGGCTCTGCGCCGCCGTGATGATCATCGGGCCAACGGCGAGGTCATGTCCGCATTGAACTTGTAACCGAGGCCGCGGATGGTGGTGATCCGCAGCGGCTGGGAGGGATCGTCCTCGATCTTGGCCCGGAGGCGCTTCACATGCACGTCGAGGGTCTTGGTGTCGCCCACGTAATGAGGCCCCCAGATCCTGTCGATGAGCGTCTCGCGGGGCAGGACCCGCCCAACGTTGGCCATGAGCAACTCGAGGAGCTCGAACTCCTTGAGGGGAAGGACGACCATCGAGGACCCGAGCTGCACCTCGTGGCGCTCGGCGTCGAGGCGGAGGTCGCCCACCTCGAGCACGTCGGTGCTGAGCGAGCTGCTCTCCAGCGACGGCACCCGACGCAGCACGGCGCGCATCCTGGCCACCAGCTCGCGCAGCCGGTACGGCTTGGTGACGTAGTCATCGGCCCCGACCTCGAGGCCCACCACCGTGTCGATCTCGCTGCTCTTCGCCGTGACCATGATGATCGGTACCCGGGAACGTGTGCGCACCTCCCGGCAGACATCGATGCCCGACAGGCGCGGCAGCCACACGTCGAGGAGGATCAGGTCGGGTCGGACCTGATCGAACATCTCGATCCCTTCCACTCCGTCGCGCGCCACCCGGACCAGGAAGCCTTCACGTTTCAGCCCGACGACCAGCGCTTCGACGAAGGACTCTTCGTCCTCCACGACCAGCACGGTGGGGGGATCAGCCACAGGACTCCTCTCTCCGGTCGGGGTGCGCCAGCGGGACCCCAACCACCGACAGACGCAGAGTGAAGGTCGAGCCCTCACCCTCCTTGGACATGACGTCGACCGTGCCACCGTGGTTGGCGGCGACATGGCGGACGATCGACAGGCCGAGACCGGTGCCACCCGTCGTTCGGGAGCGGGCCCGGTCGACGCGGTAGAAGCGCTCGAAGATTCGCTCCATGTCCCGTTGAGGGATGCCGAGCCCTCGGTCAGATATGGCGATGTCAACAAAGCCGTCGATGGCCCGGGCGCTCACTCGGATCATCCCGTGGTCCTCCGAGTACTTCACGGCGTTGTCGACCAGGTTGGAGATGGCCGAGACCAGGTCACGGCGATTGCAGGCCAGCCTGAGGTGCGCAGGGATGTCGCCGACCTCGACGATGATGTGGCGCGCCGCCGCCAGGGTTTGCAGCGGACCGAGCGCCTCGTCGACCAAATCGGCAACGCTGGCTTCCTCGGATCTCAGGCCTTCGTTGACCTCGATGCGGGAGAGATCAAGCAGGTCATCGATGATCCGACCGAGGCGTTCGGCTTCGGTCGCCACCCGCTGCGATAGCCGGCTGATGACCTCGGGGTCGTCCTCGTCCTCCAGGGTCTCGGCCAGCAGGCTGAGTGCCCCGACAGGTGTCTTCAGCTCGTGGCTGACGTTGGCCACGAAGTCTCGGCGAATGGCGTCGATCCGCTGGCGGGCCGAAGCGTCCTCCACGATGGCCACTGCACCCGCCGCCCCTTCTGAGGGCAAGAGACGGGAAGCTCGCACCACCAACGTGCGCCGGGTGGGAGCGAACAGCTCGAGGGCGCTCTCGCTCGTCGGGCCGAGTCGGGCATCTCCCAACCGGTCCTCGATGGCCTGGCTTACCAGGGCGCCGTCAAGGCGGGAGGGCACCAGCTCAGATGCCTGTCGGTTGCGGAACAGTTCGGCGCCGGTCTCGTCACAGACGACCACACCCTCGCTGACCCGGTGAAGGGCGGCTTGGAGGAGGGTGACCAGCCGCTCGGCGCGCTGCAGCCGGTCGTCATCGGGTCTCACCGACGGGTCAGCGTGCATCCGCTGCGTGCTGGCTCGGCGCATCAGCGCTGCCTCACCGTGACAAGGTCGCTCCCGTGTCGACGCCGGGTCTGCGGCGAGGGGTCGTCCCTCGCCCTCGGGTGGGTGCTCATAAGCCTTCTTCCCTCAGCGGTGGCGTCCACCGCTACGGCGAGTGATGGCTTCGCTGGTGAGCACCGTAGAGCCCTCCGGAGGACAGTCGCCGACGCTGCTGTGAACCGAACGTGAATGTGACCTGAACATTAGGGGGTGGGAGCGATGAAAGTGCAGGTGGGCGGCGCTGCCCGGTTGAAAGGTGTGTCCAGTCCGAGCAAGATCGGTACGTGCCTGACGATGCGGTCCTGAGCAAACAGTCCCTCGAACCAAGTTCGCGCTCGCCTCTCCAGTTTCAGTTCGGCCAGTCGGGATCGTTGCAGGCGACGGCTGTGCAGACCGGCGAGGCGGTCTACGAGGTCGAGGACATGAACTTCTTCTACGGTGCCTTCCGGGCCCTGCATGACGTCAACCTCGATGTCTACCGCAATCAGGTCACTGCCTTGATTGGCCCTTCAGGGTGCGGCAAGACCACCTTTCTGCGCTGCCTCAACCGGATGAACGATCTGATCGCCGGAGCGCGTGTGGAGGGCGACATTCGCTATCACGGTCGGGATCTCTACGGCTCGGACGTCAGGCCCATCGAGCTCCGGCGCAAGGTCGGGATGGTGTTCCAAAAGCCGAACCCGTTCCCGAAGTCGATCTACGAGAACGTGGCCTTCACCCCCCGAGCCAACGGTGTCCGTCGCTCGGAGCTGGGCGACATCGTCGAGTCCTCGCTTCGGGCTGCCGTGCTTTGGGACGAGGTCAAGGACAAGCTGAAGGAGAGCGCCTTCAATCTCTCCGGTGGACAGCAGCAGCGCCTGTGCATCGCCCGGGCCGTGGCGGTCAAGCCCGACGTGATCCTGATGGACGAGCCGTGCTCGGCTTTGGACCCGATCGCCACGGTCCGGGTCGAGGGCCTGATCGGCGAGCTCAAGAACGACTACACCATCATCGTGGTCACCCACAACATGCAACAGGCGGCGCGGGTGTCGGATCGAACGGCGTTCTTCACCTCCGAGGCCGCCGAGGGTGGGGTGCTGGTCGAGGTGGGACCCACCGACAAGATCTTCACCAGCCCCGCCGACAAGCGCACCGAGGACTACATCACCGGTCGCTTCGGCTGAGCAGACGGAACGTCGCGGTCCTCAGAGGGCCATTCGGGCCGTCTTGCGCCGTGCCCTTCCGGCGATCACCCGTCCAACAACGATCAGCACGATGAGCATGATCAAGGTGACGGCGCCCGCCGCCGCGGCCAGCTGGTGGGGGTGGGAGGTGGCCGTGGTGGGCAGGCTCAGGTCGGTAAAGGTCACGTAGGTGAGGTAGGGGACGTCGTGACCGAAGAGGTGGAAGGTGGGGTTGTGGCCGTCGAGGAAGCCGGCGGTGAAGAGCAACGGGGCCGTCTCGCCGGTGGAGATGGCCAAAGCCACGATGAGGCCGCTGACGATGCCGGGCGCCGCCGTGGGGAGCAAGATCCGCCCGACGGAGGTCCCCCGCGACAGGCCCATGGCTGCCGAACCCTCCCGCAGGGCGACGGGCACCGAGCTGAGGGCCACCTCGGTGGTCTTGACGATGTAGGGCACCACGAGCACCGACAGGGCCAGCAGGGCGGCCATCAGTGAGTACTTCCAGTGCAGGCCAATGACCAGGCTGAGGTAGCCCACGTAGCCAATGACGATCGACGGCATGCCGGCGAGCACCTCGGAGAAGAAGCGGAGCACTCGGGCGACCCGGGGGCTGGCGAACTCGGCGAGGTAGACGCCGGCACTCACACCGACGGTGCCGGCGATGATCAGCACGCCGAGGAGAAGCATCAAGGTACCGAGGATGGCGTTGCGGAGACCCCCGTGGTCACCTTCGGTGGGCTTGGTGAGCAGGTCCAGGCTCAACGAGGGGGCGGCCTGGTGGAACACGCTGATGAGCACGCTGAGGGCGGGAGCGACGATGAGGGCGAATGCCACGAAGCACAGGCCCCAGAACAGGTTGTCCCGGATGCGACGACGGGTTGACATCAGATACCCCTCCCGACGGGGAGCGCCCCGCCGCCGAAGCGGCCAGCGATGAGCCGCCCGGCGAAGTTGGTGATGAGGGTCACGGCCAGAAGGACCAGACCGAGCTCGGCCAAGGCGTGGACGCCCATCTTGGTGGAGTCGTTGAGGGCCCCGTCAAGGAGAGCGGCGATGGTGGCGGCCATGGTGGAGAAAGGTGCGAAGATGCTTTTCGGGTAGCTGTTGAGGAAGTTGCCGCTGATCAGCAGGACGGCGATCGTCTCACCGAGGGCCCGCCCCCAGCCGAGGAACGTGGCGGCCACGATCCCGGTCCTGACGAACGGGATGGTGACGAGGCGGACCGACTCCGATGGCGTCAGGCCAAGTGCCACCGCACCTTCTTTGGTCAACTCGGGGACGGAGCGGATGAGCTCTCGGGTGGTGGCGGCGACGATCGGGATGATCATCACGGCCAGCACCAGCGAGGACGTCAGGAGGCCCTGACCGGAGCCGACGTTGCCCCGCAGGCCGGGGATGCCCAGATCGGCGATGTATCGGTAGACGTGCTTGGACACGAACGGCCCGAAGGCGTAGACCCCCCAGAGACCGAAGATGACGCTGGGGATGCCGGCCAGCAGTTCTAGGAAGATGCCGAGGGGGTCCTGGAGCCGGCGGGGGAGACGCTCCACCAAGAGGATGGCCCCGCCGACGGAGATGGGTACCGCGAAGACCAGAGCGATCAGCGAGGACACCAGAGTGCCGAAGATGAGGGGGGCGATCCCGTACTGGGCGCCGTGGGGGGCGGCGTAGCCGTGGTGGATCACCGGTGAAGCCGTCGAGTACTGACTGCCGAAGCTGAAGACGTTTCCCGAGAAGAAGTGCCACCCGTTGAAGACGATCGACGGATAGGCCTGTTTGAACAGCTCATAGGCCAGGAAGGTCAGCGCCAGGGTGGGCAGCAGGGCGAAGAGTCCGAGAATGTTGCGCACCACGCGATCACGCCCGGTGTACTCGGAGTTTCGACGTTGGCGCCCGGTGAGCGGCTTGCGCACTGGGGGCGATGCCTGGACGCTTGGCGGCTCAGGCGGGAGGGTGGAGGTGACGGCCACGCGAGCTCCTTCGTCCGGGCTCACGAACCGATCTTGGCCACAGCCGCGTTGACCCTGGGCAGCACCGCCGTGGGCAGTGCCACGAAACCTTCCTTCTGCAGGTTGGCGGTGGTGGCGCCCTTGGTCGGGTCGAGTGCGAAGGAGAAGAAGGTGCGCAGGGCCTTGGCCGTATCGGGGTCCGACTGCGATGACTTGACCACCAGGTACTCGAAGTTGACGATCGGGTAGGACTGGGCACCGGTGGCGTCGATGAGGTTGGCAACCAGATTGGGTTGCACATTGCCTACCGAGGCGGCCACGGCGGCGTTGATGGCATCGCTGGTGGGTTGGGCGAACTGCCCAGCCTTGTTCTTCAGCATGGCCTCACCCAGGTTGGCTGACTTGGCGGCGCTCTCCGAGGAGACCCCGATGTAGGCGATGCAGCCGGGCGTCGATCCGCACGTCTGGACCATGCCGGGGTTGCCGCTGGCCGTCAGCTCGCCGGCTGCCGGTGGCCAGGGAACGGTGGTTCCGAGCGAGGGTCCGTTGTTCCAGGCCTGGTTGGTGGCAGACAGGAAGCTGGTGAAGAGGAACGTGTCCCCCGAGGAATCGACCCGGCGGACAGGGATGACCGTGGTGGCCGGCAGGTTGACCCCAGGGTTCAGCTTGGCGATGGCCGGGTCGTTCCACTTGTTGATCTTGCCCAGGTACATCTGGGCAATGACGTCCCCGCTCAGCTTCAGATCGGACATGCCGGGAAGGTTGTAGTTGACGGCCTGGGCCGACACCACGATTGGGACGTTGAGCAGTCCGGGGGAGGCGGAGGCCTGACCGGGACTCAGGTAAGCATCGGTTCCTCCCAGCAGCGAGGTGCCACTGGTGGCGTCGGTGATGCCCTTGCCTGAGCCGCCTGCAGCTGGACTGAGGGTGATGTTGGGGAAGGCCTGGCTCAGAGGGGCGACCAGCTGCTGGAGGTAGGGAAACAACAGACTGGATCCATCCTCGGTCAGGCTGACTGCCTTGGTCGGGTTCCCGGTGTCCACCGTGGTGTTGCCCGCCGCCGTTGTCGACGACCCCTTCGGGCTGGACGGTGACGAGGTGGTGGAGCTGCTGCCACAGGCGGTGAACGTGGTGGCAGCGAGAGCCACCGCGATCGAGAGCACGGCAAGACGTCGCAAAGTAAGGATCCTCCAGATGACGGTCGGTGGACCCGAACCGTACGGATACCAGGTGAACGATCCGTGAACGACGCATGGCGGGGCGCTGACCATCGCCGGAACAGTGGGCGCGCTCAGGCGGAGAGGCGGTGCAGGGCCGCAACCAAGGCGTCCCAGGGTGCACCCTTGGGTTGGATCAGGTCCATGTGTCCGACCCCGGGCAGCGTGACCAGGGTGGTGTCGTCGCCGGCCGTCACAGCATGTTGGTGATAGTGCTCGGAGATGGACAGGGGAACAATGGTGTCGCCATCACCGTGAACGAGCACCTGGGGTATGCCGAGGGGCAGCAGGGCGGCTGGGGAGGCGGCCACATAGCGATCCGGGGCCTCCTCGGGGGTGGCACCGAGCAGGCTGGTAACAGCACCGCCGCCGAGACCGAGTTGCGCGGCCTCGACCAGGTCCACCACCCCGGCGAGGGACACTGCGGCGCGCACGGCAACCTTGGGGTTCTCGCCCGGTGCCCCGACGGGAACGTGGGGGCGGGCCGCCGCCCACAGCGCCAGGTGACCGCCCGCAGAGTGGCCACAGGCCACGATGCGGTCCCCGTCGATACCTCCGATCTGGTGGAGATGGTCGAAGGCGGCGGCTACGTCGACGAAGGTGGCCGGCCACCCACCACCGCCCCCTCCCATGCCGACCCGGCGGTAGTCGATGTTCCACGC
>JALZAH010000505.1 GCA_030948425.1 Actinomycetota bacterium | reverse complement strand
AACCTATGCGTTCCGATGTTCTTCGATCCTGACCCGCTGATCTTCGACACGCCAGTGACCAAACCTTCCCAAGGGACGCCACAAGATAGTTCGGCGTCGTTCCCGTGCATCATTGCGGCTGCCGATGCTTACGTCAAGCCAATCGCCCGATCGCCGCATCTGCCGCCTCTTACGAGAGCTTCACGCTGGTAACCGTGGACTGGACCCGGGGGGTGGGGACGATTGTGAAGTGCTCAGGTCCGGCCTTGCGGCCCGGGAGGTCCACGTTGAGGACCACGTGGAGGTGGCTGAAGGCGGGCAGGGTCACCAAGAAGGTGACAGTTCGCAGGCCGTTCTGGGTGTTGGTGCCCGGTCGGGCCCCAGAGGCTCCGCCGACGACGCTGGTTATCTGGGAGCTCGCCAGATGGGTGCCCTCCGGGAGGTAGAGCGTCACCAGCCCCCGGTATTCGCCCGGCGGGTCTGCCTTGTTGGGACCCGGTCCGAAGATGAATTGCGACAGGCGACTGGGCGGGGCAACGTTGACCAGGTCGATCGAGGCGCTGAGGTGACCCACGGGACCGCCACCGGGACGGGTTCCGGTGATGTTCATGGAGCTGAAGAGGTAGTAGTCGAGCTTGTTGGCCCCAAAGTTCTGCACGGTCAGCTGGGCAAAGTCGGCTTTAGGGCCGGGCAGCGAACCGGCTGCGCCGATGTCCCGTATGGCCCCCTGGGTCTTCGAGTCGGTGGAGGCCAGGATGATGTGGCGGGCCTTGGTGGCCGCAAACAGGGCCGTGCCGAGCGGTCGCAGGCTGGGTATCTGAGCACTGGTCAGGGCGGCGAAGGCCTCGCGGCCCACGTCGCTCAGGTAGCCCTGCCGGGTGGAACGGTTGGGGAAGGCCAAGTAGGCCGTGTTCAGGGTGAGCGGTACCACGTTCGAGGTAGCCACCGGCCCAAGCCTCGGATCGAGGATGGGACCGGTTCCGGCCAGGATGGCGCCCAGTCCGGCCGGGTCGACCTGGATCACCCCGTTGACGGGCAGACCGGTTGCCTGGGTGAACATCGACTCAAGGACGGGGGCGTCGAGGGTGAAGTCGGACATGATGGTGGCTTCTTGGAAGAACTGGTTGGGGTGCAGCGCTGCGTAGGTCTTCATGAAGTCGGCGGGGAAGGTGGCCTTCGCCGGGTGCGTCAGAGCAAGGTCAGCGATGGGGCCGAACTTGCCGAGGCTGATCTTGCCGCCTGCCGCGTTGAGGATGCCGTAGGACAGGATCATGCCTCCCGCACCGCGCATCTCGGCGGTGTTGGCGACGGCGATGAGGTAGCGACGGGGTCCGTTGCCACCGGTCAGCTCGTTGACGATCTGGAGGCTGCTGGTCAGCGTCACCAGCTGCCCTCGCTGACGAGCGGCCTCGGCCCACAGCGTCTTCTCCCGGGAGCGAACCCGCCCGAGCAGGTAGCTCTGCTTGGGGGGGACGGGCGATGTTGGGAGGGTGTTGACCACCGAGGCGACCGCACCTTGCACCGCTTGAAGCGCCGTGGATGGGACCCGACCGCCGTTGAGGGACAGGTCGAGGCGTCCGGTGGCCGACTCGAGGGGGGCGGCGGCGTTGAAGATCTGCTGGCCACCGCCGATGACGTTGAGCGCCAGATGAACCGAGGACCGCACGGCCGCCAGGTTCTGGTGGGCAACGGGCAAGATGTCCAGGAGGCGAAAGTCGGGGCTGGAGTAGAGGCTCGAATTGATCGAGGAAAGCTGGCCCTCCAGCGCATCGAGCTGGGCTCGGGCGGCACCGAGATGGCGTTGCTCCACCTCCGTCTGGGCCACCTGTACCGTCTTCGTCAGACCCTGAAGCCGATGCTCAACCCGGAGCGCGTGAAGCACCCCGATCACGCTGATGACCGCCACGATCAGCACCAGTCCGCCCAGGCCGAGCAGAGCAGGCAACAGAGAGCGGGCCTTGAAGCGGCGCTTGGCGACCCACCGTGGCCGGGGGTCAGAGGCGCCAGCTGGTGGCGAAGGAGTGATCGCGGGACCCAGCGGAGGCTCCATCGGCCGGAGGGTAGCCTACCGCTGTCTCTGGAGGGCTGCAGCGCTTGCAAGGGGAGACCGTGCCGGGTTGGAATGTGAGCAGGTCGAGATCAGATCCTGCCGTCAGCGACTGTTGATAGCCCCGTCCTCTCGCATCGCAGCATCATCGCCTGGCGACGTCACGCCGGTCCCGGTGCGCCCATTCGTAGAGGGGAGCGCCGGTACCGAGGGTGGCCACCTTCGCCGCAGCACGCAAGAAGAACAGAGCAGCCAGGCCCGGTCGCCACGATCGCGGCCGACGACGTGAGAAGTAGCGGTACATGCCCCGATGCTGCGAGACGATCCACCGGACGGGTACCTGGCGGATGCTGGCTCCCCCCAGATGGGTGACGTTCGCTGCGGGGGCCAGCCATACCTGCCACCCACCCTGTCGGAAGCGGTCCGTCCAGTCGATACCCTCCCAGTCCAACACGTACCGCTCGTCTTGCAGGCCCACCTGGGTGACCGCGTGACGGCGGACGAGGTAGGCAGCCTCATGGCCTCGCCCGATTTGGCGTTCCTGGTCGTGGGGCCATCCATCCCACCAGAAACCCCGCGGCGTGCCCGGGCTGCGCCGGCGACCTAACTGACGACCGAGGAGGGCCTCACCCAACGAGGGGAGGTCACCGGCGCTGGTTTGCGCGCCGCCGTCGGGATAGCGGAGACGGGGGACGACCCAGCCTGCCTCCGGATGACGGTGAAGCACCGCGATGAGGGCGTCGACTGCCCCTGTCTCGAAGAGGACGTCTGGGTTGCAGATCAAGAAGAGGGCGCCGTGAGCAGAGACCATGCCTTGGTTGTTGGCGGCCGGGAGCCCACGGTTGTGGGTGTTGGCGATCACGGTCACGTCGGGAAGGTCAGAGTGGACCTGGGCGGCGGTTCCATCCGTTGATCCGTTGTCCACCACGATGAGCTCCCACGCCACGCTCGGCGGGTGCTCGAGCAGCGATTGGAGGCAACTGGACACGACTCCCACGCTGTTCCAGGTGACCACGATGATCGACAGCAGAGGCGGACGGTCGTCTGATGACCCGGTCACGACTGTTCAGCTCGTTGGTAGGCATCGATGACGACCGCGGCGCTGTCCGCCCAGCTCGGAGCGGTGGCGGCACGCTGCAGCCCCAGCTGTCGAAGTCGGCCTCGACGCCCACCGTCACCAAGCACCCGGGTGAGCGCGGCGGTGACGCTGAGAACGTCGTTTGGGTCGCACCATTCTGCGGCGTCGCCCAGCACCTCGGGTAGAGGTCCCACCTGGGCGCAAACCACCGGAACTCCACTGGCGGCGGCCTCAAGGGCCGGCATGCCGTAACCCTCGAACCGCGTCGGATAACACAGGGCTGTGGCCCCGGCCAGGACCGCTGCCCAAACAGCGTCGTCGATCCGACCCAAGTGCACGACGCCACGCTGTTGCGCTGGCACCTCCTTGCCTACCACGACCAACGTGGTCTCCACGGACGCTCGGCTGGCCTCCCAGGCGGCGATGGCGGTCTTCAGGTTACGGCGAGAGGCACCGCCGACGGCCACGATGTAGCGGCCGGTCACTCCCCGCCGGGCGAGGAGGCCGGCGGCGTCGCCGCGCCGGGATGGGCTGAACGTCGGATCGACAGATGGCGGCGCCAACATCACGCGATCGGGGGCAACGTCGTAGGTGGCGAGGATGGAGTGGCGGGCATGCTCAGAGACCGTGAGGATGACCCGGGCATGACGAGCGGCCCAGCGCGCTTGGGCCGCAAACAACAGTCGTTTGGGATTGGAGAAGTCCTCGGGATGATGTTCGAAGGACAAGTCGAAGATGGTCACGACTGACGGCTGGCGATTGAGCAGCGGGAGTGCGTTGAAGGTTCCGTGAAACACTCCTCTGTAGGATCGCAGCCAACGAGCGGCGCTTGCCTGCAGCCACACCACCTCAGGCAGTCGCCACGGCACCGGCAACGCCACCTGCCGATCTGAGCCAGGAGCCCGAGTCCGCCTCTTGTCGGTGAGCAGGACGACGTTGGCGCCTGTGGCCAGGTGCGGCAGGAGGTTGGCCAACCAGCGACCAGCTCCCGTGAGTGGCCGATCCTGCAAGCGGCGAGCGTCGACCGCCACGTTGAGGAGCGCCTGGGGGTCGTCATGGGTCCTCGGCCCCTGAATAGCGTGACGCCGTGTCAGCGGCGACACGGACCTATTCCCATGCCCAGGCGGGACAGGACGGTCTCGGCGTCCATCCGCTGGTCGAGTGTCGCCCAGGCGCCAAGATGGGTAGAGGGGCGACTCTCTCCGAGCATGGCTCGCATCGCCGCTGGCTGTGTCCAGGCCACCCGGGCGCCCAGGGCTTCGCTCGGCTGTCGGTCGGTGATGACGGCGCCGTAGTGATGACGGCGTCGTTCGAGCCAACGGTTCAACGTCGTCGTGAACGCGGTGGGGTGGAGGTGCTCGACACCAGGGTGTGCCGTGGGACGGACGGTGCGGTCCAAACTCACGAGCGTGACCCGAGCAGCGGGCCGCGCCGTCTGGACCGCATCGGCCAGCGCCCCGAGATGACCGGAGTGATCGAGGAGGAGGATCCGATCGTCGGCCCACCAGTCCCGAACGATCAACTCCCGGTGGGGATCCCAGGGCGGACGCCGAAGGATCGGCCGACCGAGCAGTTGGGGAGCGAAGCGGTTGGCGAAGATCGGTCGGTTGGTGGTGGCGAGACCGAGGCGTTGCTCGCGTCCGAACGCCGAGTGGCCAAGGTGTTTGACGCGCGAGCGAGGCTCGTAGAGTGTCCTCAACCCCCTTTGGCGCAGGCCGAAGCTCAAGTCGGCGTCCTCGTAGTAACCCAGTCCATAGAGCGGATCGAAGCCCCCGACGGCCAGGAACTGCGAGCGGCGGATGACCATGGCCGCAGCAGATCCGTAGTCCACCGACCGTCGAAACCCCACTTCGGGGTCATCGGGTTGTAATCGGTCGCCATAGGCGTATCCCTGAGCGTCTGCGCCCACCAGAACTCCTGCCTCCTGGACCCGCCCACCGGCTTCGAGATACATCGGTACGGCTGCCGCAGCACGGTCGTCGTGATCGAGGACGGAGATGAGCGGGCTGAGCCATCCAGGCTCAGGTTGGATGTCGCTGTTGAGTATGCCCACGTAGCGCCCTCGGCCATGGAGGACTCCGAGGTTGGCGGCGACGCCGTAGCCCAGGTTGTGATCACTCATCAAGAAATGGACACCTGTCATCTCCTCGCGCAACCGAACCCCGGCCCCGTCAGGCGACGCGTTGTCCACAACGATCAGCTCGAAGGGATGGTCGGAGGTCTCCGCCACCGAGCGGACTGCCTGTTGAGCGACGGCGTGGTTTCCGTAAACGACCATGACCAAACTGACATCGGGTTCAGCGCTGATGGGCAAGACCGAGATATTCATCGCCACCTCCGGCGCTTCTCTTCGCCGAGCCAGCCTGCCGCTGACGCCACCGATGACCAGAGTCGTCCCGTCCGACGGTGTCCGAACCACCGGTCTGCGTCCATCGTCGCCGCCTCCAGACGGCTCCAGGCGGGGGAGGTGGCAGGCGGCCCCGGCACATGTTGCCTCCATGCGGGGTCGACGGCGTCTGCGACCCTGTCGAAGAAGGCGTCGAGACGCCTGATCTCGCCATCGTCGGGCCCGTCATAAGCATCGCCTAGGGCGATCAAGTCGGGGTCGCTCTTCACCGCCGGGCTGACTAGGACGGCGGCGACTCGGTCCTCGAGACTAGCTTGGGCGGGCAGGCTTGGCTCGGGGAGGGGTGTTGGTGGTTCGGCCAACCATCCTACAATCCGAAGGAAGCGGATTCGACGTTGCAACACCTCCGGGGTGATGGTTCGGGCCGCCAGGAGCACCAGCGGTGGCAAGCCCGCCTCCGGACCAACGGAGAGGGGCGCGCTGGGGCCCAGGCGGGCAGTTAACTCATGTTCGACGACCCGTTGGAGCACCCGTTCGCACAGTGCCTGATCATCTTCGCTCACGGCTCTAGGAGGCCGGGCCCGGAGCCCGACTGCGATGGTCGCCCGAGTTCCAAATCGCACAGCTCGAGATCGAGGATGCGTGACGGAGGGTTCACATGGGCGGCCAGCAAGGCATGGCGGACCAGGTGCGATCCGTCCTCGCCGACACGGAAGTAGGTGCCGGCGAAGAGCCCGTCGTACACCTCGTCGGCACGCGACACCAGAACCGGGAGGGCAGGATGGCTCCGCCGGAGTCGGATTCCGGCGACCATGGCCAGCGACGGTCGGAGGAAGAGCCACTCGAAGCGGCGCCAAGCCGAGCGAAACGAGCCGGTGAGGCCCATCAGCGCCCGATCCGGGTGGCCATACGGCTGAGATGACCGCGAAGTCCGAGCTGGTCGCCGCGGTCTCGCAGGGTCGTTTGGGAGGTCTCGGGGTCGATTCCGGCGCGCTTCTGCCAGTCCGATCCCCATTTACGGGTCAGGCCTTCCAGCGCCACCGGGTAGGCACGACCCAGATACTCCTCGTAACCTCCGGCGAAGACCGTCTGGGCGGTGACGGACCGTTCGTGGTGGAGGTACGACAGTCGAGTTACGGCGACGTCGAGGCCGGCAGAGGTGGCCGCCAGGCAGTAGTCGATCTCTGCGCCCCAACCAAGTGGAGCGAAGGTGACCTCGTCGAGGAGGCCGATCCTGGTGATGGTGCTCGCAGGGACAAACATGGCCGTGCCGTCGATGAACTTCGACCGGTAGTGCTTGGGCTGCGGGGTGTAGTGGTCGACTTGTGGAAGGCACGGGTCACGCTGATGGATCCAGTGACAGTCGTAGAACGGGCCGATGATGCCCGCACCGGTCGAACGCCACGCCTTGAGAAGCCCGGTGACGAAGCCGGGAGCCAGACGGGTGTCGTTGTTGAGCCACAGGAAACCGAGGTGTTCAGACCGCCGTAGCTCGGCGGTGCCTCGGTTGGTGCCGCCCGCCCAACCGAGGTTCTGCCCTGGTCGAAGCACGTCCTCATTGTCCCGCACCGGGTAGTCGCCTCGGTTGTCAACGACGACCACGTCGGCCACGTCGGCCTCCTGGGCCAGGTCGGCGAGAAGCTCGTGGGTCATGCGGTGGTGGCCGTAGACGGGGATGACCACCAGGACCCGGTCAGGGCGACGATGAATCACGGGCTGACCTCGTCGGAACCCAACAGGCGGTGATAGAGGCGGCGGTGGCGTTGCACCGCCAAAGCCTCGTTGAACTCTGTGACTGCCATCTGACGGGCGTTTCGGCCCAACCGTCTAGCCTCGTCGGGTTCTTCGACGAGAGCGGCGAGCTCGGTGGTCAGGCTCTCCACATCGCCGGGGGCGGCGAGGGACCCAGTCTGGCCGGGACGGACCATGTCGCTGATGCCGCCGACGTCAAAAGCCACCACCGGTGTGCCGCAGGCCAGGCTCTCGAGCACAACGAGCGGCGAGTTGTCGGCTCGCGTAGGGAAAACGAACACATCAGCGGCTGAATACAGCACGGCCTTGAGATCATCGCTCGGTACAAAACCGAAGTCTGCTACTCGCGCCCCGGCGCCGATCAGTGCTGACTTCATCTGCGGACCCTGGTCTCCCATGATGACGACGATCATCTGGTCGCGCAGCGACGGGGGGAGGGCTCTGACGGCGTCGATCACCAGGTCTGCTCCTTTGCGTCGGTCGTTGACCGAAGCCGCCGCGAACATCATGACCGGTTCGTCGGCGGGGAGCCCGAGGGCGGCGCGCGCCGCGACCTTGTCGCGCGGGGCGAAGACCTCGGTGTCAAGGCCATGCGGGATGACTTCAATGTCGAAGCGACCGAGCATGGACCGGCGGGCGATGTCGGCCAGCCAGGTGCTCGGAGAGACAATAGTAAGACGGCTGTGGGCCCACAGTCGGTCCTTGAGCTTCCATTCCAGCGCCGTGGAATCTCGGCGTATGGCCGGGAAAACCTCGGGATGGGGGCAGGTTCCGCAGCCGGTCTTCCAGCGGTCACAGCCGAAGCTGAAGCTGCAATGTCCCGTCAGAGGCCACATGTCGTGGAGGGTGAGAGCACTGGGTTTTGCCTGGGTGAGGGTGGGCATCGTCGGATAGCTGAACCAGCTGCCGTGGATGGCGTGATAGTGGACGACATCACAGTCGCGGAAGTCTTGGCGTCGTTGGACCCCATAGGCACTGATGCCGTCCAGCTCGTTGAGGCCCAGCCGCTCGGTAACAGCGCGGATTGGCCGGCGGACTGTCCGCAGCTGTCGTAGCTCGTGAACGCGATCGTCGTGGGAAGCCTTGCCGCCCACCAGCATTGATGACTCGATGCCAGCTTTGGTCAGTGCCAGGTGAAGCCTGTAGCCGGCGATCGCTGCGCCACCGCCGCGGACATCGGCGTGGTTGAGCGTGAGCACCCGAAGATTGCTCACGAGGGCTCCCGCCTGTGCGCGTTGCGATACATGACTCGATCGGCAAGGCTGCGCAGCGTGCTCTCTGCGATCACCCCCGCGTAGCCGGCTCGGTCCTTAGCCGACAAGGGCCGTGTGGGGGAGCGCAGCATGTCGAGCGCCCAAAGCCGGGTGGTGGCGTAGAACCCCCGGCTCCAAGCCCGGGTTCGGCCATCGGGTAGGTACCGATGAGCGATGCGCAGGGCTTGGATCATCTCACGCAGCTGGAGGACGGACGTGCCGAGTTTGGCGGTGTCCGAGCTGTGGTGCACCCGGTAGCCGACGAGCACATCGGGTTCATACAGCAGGCAGGTTCCGGCGGCCATGCGCTTCCACATGTCCCAGTCGGCGCAATATCGCAGGTCAGGGTGAAAGCCTCCGATGTCTTCGTAGGTCGAACGCCGGGCTAGTACCGACGGAGCCCGCACAGGGTTCCACGAAAAGATGCCCTGCTCGAAGTCGTCGAGTATCTGACGGGAAGGACGCAGGGGAACATTGGCTTTGATCACGGCGCCCTGTTCGTCGATGTCCTCAGCGCCGACGACCACGGCCCCGACGTCGGCGTGGCCGGCCAGCAGCTTGCCGACTCTCGCATACAGCCCGTCGTAGGCAACATCGTCGCCGTGGAGAACATGGACCCACTCGCCACGAGAGCGGGTCAAGCACGAGGTCAAGTTTGCGGCGATCCCCACGTTGTGCGGCTGGCGGGTGAACACGACTCGCTCCCCGCCGACCTCGCGCACGACGTCCTCGGGTCGATCGTTGTTTGAGCAGTCGTCAATCACCTCGATCTGCATGATCTCAGGGCCTGGATCTTGGTCGAGGACACTGGTTAAGGCCACGCGAAGCAGATCGGCACAGTTGTAGCTGGGGATCATCACCGACCAACGGGGTCGAGCCGCGCCGTCGTTTAAGCGGCTCACCGTAGGCAACCTGCTGGCGGTCACGCCGCAAGGATCCGTCCGGCGAGGAGCATGGCCCGGGCGATAGCCTGATCCATGTCGTAGTGGCGGTACTCACCGAGCCGGCCACAGATCATCAGATTTCGTATTCCACGAAAAGTGCCTTGTCGGCCGCGTCAGGGAACGGATACTCGTAGTCGTTAGGGTCGGAGGGGTTGAACGGTGTTTCGGCGGTGAGCACGGTTCCGCTTACCGCAGCGGCCTCGTCTCGGCTGAGCATGTGCTTCCATTCGAGGGTCCGGACATGCGGGCCGTTGTCCGGATCGGGGTTGTTGACCTGGCCGTAGAGTTGCGAGGCCTGGACGCCGGGCTCGAAGCGGTGCTCTCGGCGTTGGCTTCGATAGGCGAGGCGAACCAGGTCGAATCCGAAGTACTCGTCGATCGGTCCGGTGAACACCACGCTACGCCGGGCCGTAAAGCGATCTCGTTGCTTGAGGTAGTCGAAGCCGACTGCGGTGGGGATTTCCGATGTGCTTTGAGGCGGAGATCGTCGGGGCATCATGGCCAGCGAGGCCTCCTCGAAGTTCGTTGGTGCACCCTCGAACGCCGGATGCCAGTCGTGTCCGGCCACTCGTTGCACGTAATCGGCCGTCACCGGCCAGTGCTCGTAGCGACCGCCAACCCACGATGCCAGGACTGCTTCGTAGGGGTAGAACTCGGCGAAGCGAGTCGCCCATGCCCAGACCTTGGCACTGTTCGTGCGAAAGTAGTGGGGTCCATAGGTGTGGATCCGGATACCGCTGTGATGGACAGAGTCATGCACGTTCCCGCCGATATGGTCTCGGCGTTCGACAACAAGGACATCCCGGCCGGCATCACACAGCATGCGGGCGACGACGGCGTCGGTTAAGCCCGAACCAACGATGATGTGGTCTGCGTTGGTCAAGGCGCTCTCCGTTTGCACACGAAGACTTCGAAGGACCAGACGGTGCGGGGTCGTGGTGCCGTCCCCGCCATGAACCGGCGGTCGAGAGCGCGTGCCAGGCCGAGGATCGGGCGTCGGGCCATGCGCGAGGCGCGTGGTTGTGACAGACCGGCAACGAGTAGCTCCTGGGCGACGAGGTGGCTCATGCACAACGCCGGCCTGGTGGCCACGACATCGAAGTGCTGAGAGAGGAGGAGACGCAGCTCCTCTCGCTCGAAGGGCAACTCCTTGGGTGATGGACCAAATGGTGACGAGGCCACATTTCGCGTACTTAGCCGACTACGAACCATGACCTCCTCCGGGCTCATCCGCCGCAGGCCGCGCTCGTGGAGGCGGCGGGGGAGGCCCTCGAGTGTGCGGCTCAGATGGAGCGCTCGCGGCTCGACGGTCGGTCCGTGAGGATCGTTGAGAGGTTCCACCACCACAAGGCGACCACCAGGATCCAGTCGGGAAGCAGCCTCGGCCAGGGAGCGTTCGATCTCCTGGGACGAGAGGTGGTGGAGAAATGCGTGCATGACCACCACGTCGTAAACTTGGTGAGCGATTCGATGGTCGTCGTCTCCAGCGATGACGAACTGGGCTCGACGTTGCAAGCCGGCCGCACGAGCCGAGGCCCTGGCCCTGGAGATCTGTTCTTCGGAGAAGTCGATGCCGACGACACTCTCGACACCGAGTCGAGCGAGCAGCAGCGACAGCCAACCCGTACCGCAACCCATCTCCAGCACGGTCGAATCGCGGTTGACCACCTCGGTGATGGCACGCAGATAGCGGTGACGCAAGAAGCGCTGCTCCCATGGTGGCTGGACCCAGCAGTAGTCCTCCTCGAGGTCTCCGTGGTCGCTCCACCACTGCTGCTCGGCTCGGTCGAGCTCGATTGTTGACGCCTGGTACCGCCGCATGTCAGCCTCAGCCTATCTTTGCAGCTGTGAGAAACCTGCGGCCGAAGGTCAAGCGGGTGGGGCATCGTCTGGTGGCCGCCCTACCCGCAGCTGCGGTGGAGAGGGTTCCGGGTCGGGCCGGTCAACGCATCCGTGCGGTTCGGTCCTGGCAGCAGGAGAAGAGCTACCTGGCTCCCGGCTCGGTGTCGCCCGTCGACAACCTCGCCTACAACCGTTCGCTGTGGGATTGGTACGCCGGTCGTTGGTCCGACCCCGGTTTCCTCGCCCGACAGCTCAGCCATGAAGGGCGCTCCGCCGAAGACCCGTCGGCGGTTGGTCGCCTAGGGGAGGAATGGGGACGCCTGGACGATGTGAGGGCGATCGTGAACAGCTGGATCCTGTCACAGGTGGACCGCACCTCAGTGGCCGGCGAGATCGGCACCGGTGGCGGGCGGGTGGCGACCATGGTGGCCCCCCACGTAGCACAATTTCACGCCTTCGACCTCTCGGCCAAGATGCTCGAGCTGGCTCGAGAACAACTGCGTGGGGTAGGGGGCACCTCGTTTCATGTGTTGGACCGTCCTGAGTTGCCCGCCGACCTCACGGCTCGGTTCGATTTCGTCTACTCATTCGACGTGTTTGTCCATCTCGACCTGCACGTCCAATGGCAGTACCTCCAGGAGTTTCATCGGGTTCTCAAGCCCGGTGGCAAAGCTTTCATCCACACGGCCAACCTCACCGCTTCTAGCGGGTGGGAGCGGTTCGTGGCTCAGGATCGCTACCGAGTTGAGGGCTTCTACTTCATGACGCCGCAGGGCGTGCGCACACTCATCGAGCGGTCAGGTCTTCGCCTCCTCGAGGAGGTCGGCGACGTCGTCGGCAACTTCTACACCGAGCGGGACTACCTGGTCTTGGTGGAGAAGCCGGGGGAACCTTGAGGATCAATAGCGGCCGGCGCTTCGATGAAACCGTCGGGCCAGCTGCTGTTGCGAATGGCCTGAGGGAGCTCCGCCGTGGCGACATGTACGGCACGAGGAAATCGAGGCGGATGCGTCGGGTGAAAGTTCGTCGCCTGGGGAGTCCAGGTGTCCCAGACGCGCTCGAGCCATCCGTCGACCATCTGGGTTCGATGGGACGACCGGTCTATCTTGTCGGCGATACGCTCACGGTCACCGACGTAACTGCCGTGGTGGCACACGGCAACCTCGGGTGGGACCAGGACAACCCCGGACCTCCTCCATGCGCTGGCCTCGGACACTAAACCGGTTCGCGCTGCCTTGGCCCATCCCCTTCTCCAGATCGTCGGGTAAACATCGCGCATCCAGCCAAAACGGAAACCGGGACGGGTTAGGGCCGTAAACGAGCCTCGTTCCTCGACTCGCCAGTTCCACGTTCGGAAGTACGTACGTAGCTCGAGGCGGTAGGCCTGAGCCCGGTGCTGATCAACGAAGTCCAACAAGCGCCCGACGTCGGTGGCGTCGTAGACCTCATCGGCGTCGACATGCCAGTACAGGTCAGGGGCGGGGATGCTGGGCGGCGACCCCGGGGTCACTCGCAAGCGGGTGGGAGCCCCGGCGTAGTCCATCGCCCGATTCCGGGCCATTGGCTCCTGTCCTTCGTTGGTGACGATCAGGTTGACCTTGCGGTCCGGGTCGATGCTCCGGGACAGCACGAGGTCCACGAGCCCCTCGGGTTCCACAGCCCGGCCGTTGCGGTCGCGGTCGTAGCGGGTGATCACTGTCGCCCCGGAGATGAAGTCATAGACCGATGCCAAGGCTGCGTGAAGAAAAGACGCATCGTTGAGAACCACGAAGACAGCATGGATCGATTTTGAACGCACGCGTTCACTCTGTCATAGCCGCTCCGATAAGCGCTGAGAGTCACAGACTCGAAGGTCAGCGGCGGTTTCGGTAACGTCAGGCGCCATGGCGGAACGTGACGGTGGCGAGGCGCATGGCTTCCAGTGACTAGCCGGGAGGGGGCTCGTTTCAGGCACAGGACGCCCTCGGTGAGCGTGATCATGGCCGTCCACGGTGACCAGCCCTTTATTGACGAGCAGTTGGCGTCACTTGCCGCTCAAACGTACTCGGGCTGGTGGGAGGTCGTCATCGCCGACAACTGCTGCAGCCCCGCCACCCTGGCGCGGATCGACCGGTGGATGGAGCGCCTGCCTTCGCTACGGGTGATCGACGCTCGAGCCCGAACGGGTGCCAACTTTGCTCGCAACGAGGCGGCCCGCCATGGAGTTGGCGAGTTGCTGGCGATCTGCGACTCTGACGATGTCACCGAGCCGACGTGGTTGGCAGCGCTGTGTGTGGCGGCGCAGGCTGCAGACCTGGTGGGAGGGCACCTCGACGTTGCCCTGCTCAACTCGACGGAGGTGCAGTCCTGGAGGCCTTCACCGACGGCGCATGGTCTGCCGGAAGGCATGAACTTCTTGCCCTACGTGGCCGGCTCGAACTGTGCGATCTGGCGGGACGTGTACGACTCGGTGGGTGGTTGTGACGAGGACCTGATCGGCGGCGGGGGTGGGGACGATGTGGACCTGTCCTGGCGGGTGCAGCTGGCTGGCGGACGGATTGCCTTTGCCGCCGATGCTGTTGTCCACTATCGGCTTCGACCTGATCTGCGATCCCTCTGGGACCAGATGGGGAGCTATGGGGTATCAGCCGCCAGGCTGTACAAGAAGTTCCGCAGCTCAGGAGCTCAGCGTGCTGACGCCCTGACTGCTCTGAAGATCTGGGTTCGCCTCGTGCAGCGTGCTCCAGGGGCACTGCGATCCTCGACCAGGCGGGGACACTGGCTCCGCGAGGTCGCCTACTTGCTGGGGCGTCTCCGTGGCGCAGTGCGCTACCGCGTCGTCTACTGGTGAATTCGGTTCCGGCCTCTCAGCCAATGGTGCAGGAGTCGCATCGGTCGTCGTGGTCCCAAAGCGCCGATCACGGCGGTGGCCACCAAGCGCATGAGCCAACGGCCGAGGACGGGGGAACGCCGCAATGCGGTACTTCCGACAGCAGCCTCCCAGAGCGTGGGGAGAGCCTCGCGGTACCGGCCGTCGTTGTAGGCATCGAGGGCGTCAGGGAAACGCTCCTGCAGGTCGATGATTGCCTTCCCGACGCTTCGGTCTGGGGGGGGCAGGGTCGAAACGAACCGCTGCACCATCTCTCGGTGGACAATACGGGTGGCGGCGGAGGGAACCTGGGCGGCGTGGACCCGGTAGGACATCACCGTGTCTGGGACAAGAGTGAATACCCTGGGATAGGCCCGCAGATTGATGTTTCGGTCTTCGCACCTCGGAAGAGAGGCGTCCCACCCCCCTATGGCCCGTACGACGTCGGATCGCCACAAGAGGGCGGCTGGTGGCATGTTCCATCCGAACAGCAGCTCCCGCCAAAGCGGCGCCGTCACTGCGGTACTCGGGTGGAGGTCCCGCTCAGCCCTGTCGACGTCTCCGAAGCGACGGTAGGACCCCGCAGCTCCGGCGGCCTCGGGCGCAGCCTGCAGGGCATCCCACAACGTGCTGAGAGCATCAGGGCGGAGAAGGTCGTCGTCGTCGAGGAACATCACGAAGGGGCTCCGGCATGCGTCGAGGCCCCTATTTCGCGCCGCTGAGCCTCCTCGTCCGGGCTCCTGACGGAACCACAGCACCCGCGGTTCGTCGAGACTGACCAACCAGTCCGGGGTGGGATCTGTGGAACCATCGTCCACGATTATTATCTCGGCCTCGACCGATTGGTCTACGACGCTCTGGAATGCTTCCCGGAGGAAGTCGACTCGGTTGTGGGTCGGTATGACTACGGTGATCTCGAGAGACAGCACTGTTCCTCACACCCGTTCGGTGGTCCCTTGAGGCGCCGGTGACGACTCTTGGTCGCCGATCTTTCCGTAGCCGAAGGGATGGTCCTGCCAGCGGGCATCCGTCTTGTTGAGGACCAAGCCGAGGAGGGGCGTTGCAGACTTCGTCAGCGCATCCCGGGCCTCGCGCACAGTGGCGACGCCAGTCTTGCCCGCTTCAACAACAATGATTGCCACATCGGCGCTGCGACTCACCACGAGGGTGTCAGCTACGGGCAGGACGGGTGGCGTGTCGATCAGGACAATGTCGGCGTGGCGCGCCAAGGTCTGCAGCATTCGGGGCGCTCGGGCGTTACCGAGCATTTCAGTGGGGCTGGTGATGCCAGTGCCGGTAGCTAAGAAGTACAGACCGGTCGGTCCAAGCTTGGGATCATCGGTCGTGTCGAGATACTGCAAGCTGTCGACAAGGCCTCTTCGTTCGAACACGACATCGGTGACGCCGAAGCGGCTGTGAGCGCCGAGTTGGAGTTGGCGGTGAGCGTCCGGGTGACGCAGGTCGAGGTCAACCACCACGACCCGAAGGCCCGCACTGCTCAAACTGCGGGCCAGCGCCGCGCACACTGTCGATTTGCCTTCGCCTTCTGAAGCGCTTGTGACCATAACGGTGGGGCTGGACAGACCGGCGAGCGCCACTAACACGTTGGATCGCAGGATCCGTACTGCGTCAGGATCCAGCATCGCCGCGAGTTCAGGTCTGGAACGTTTGCTCTTGTGCCCGTGTCGACCTCTGCCGTCATCGGGGACGACGCCCAGCACCGGAGCGCCGACACGACGCTCGGCGTCATCCCGGTACTGCACCGACGTGTTCAGGAACTCGAGCAGGGCCACAACGGCCATGCCGACGAGCAATCCGAAGAGGACAGCGACCGTGAGGTTCTGGGCGAGCCCGGTCGAGATGGGATGCTGGGGGACAGGGACCTTGGCGTAGACGTAGACCGGGATACCGGGGAGGCTGCCCGTGATCGAAGGCCTGTTCTGGACAGTCGAGTTGACTCGGGCGGCCAAGGCGTTCGCAATCCCGTTCGCCAATTCCTGGGCAACGTTGGAATCCTGGTCCGTGACATAGACGACCAGCAGCTGGGTGCCTGGTACCGACATCGCCGTGGTTTCCTTGGCCAAGGCGGCGGGGGAGCGAGGAGCCTTGGTCTGGTCAATCGTGGCCTGGGCTATGGGTAGCGAGCTGGCCAGGATGGCATAGGTGTTGACCAGTGCCGCGAACCCAATCAACTCGTCAGACCGGATGAGTGGTGAGCCGTTGGCCGCACCCACCACCAGGGTGCTCTTGGCCCGGTATGAGCCCGCCGGTGTGGCGAGGTATCCGACCATCAGGGCCACAAGGGGGGGGATGACCAAGAGGGGCCAACGGCGCGCCAAGATCTGCAGGTAGCGTTGGATGGGCATGGATAAGGCGAACCTCAGGTGCGGGTCGGAAACGGATTGTAACGTGCTGCGTCGGGAACGAGAGCCTGCCTGCTCGGGCCTAGGCACACTCCCGCAACAAGCCACACTGTCCATGACACGGGCAGGTTGAGCCACACCTGAAGGAACAGCCCGGTGACGGACAAGCCCACAAAAGCTCCGGCCGTACTGTTGGTCCAGACGTCTTGCCGGCACTTGGCTGCACCAAGGAGGCGTCTGCTGGCGATGATCACCAGACCCGCAAAGATGATGAGCGTGACGACACCGGTCTCGTTGCCGACTTGGAGGTAGTAGTCCTCGCTCGTGGTTGCCGTGGGGACGAAGAAACGATTGCCGTTGCTCGCACCGGTGCCCAGTCCCCGTCCCAGGGGAGTGTTGACCAGCTGGACCAAGCCCTGCTTGCTTCGCTGAAGATGGACCTGCGCAGAGGTCGACGTACCGTTGGTGGTGCTGACCGTCCGGTCGGCGAAGCCCGTGGTCACAGCGGCTGTCACGAGGATGGCCAGGACTGTCGCGGCGACGGCGATCCTCCGAGCTCGGGACGGTTTGGGTCGAATCCGACGCAGGGAGGCGACCGTGAGAAGGAAGGCGATGCCGCCTCCCAGGATCGCTGCCCGAGTCTGAGTGAGTAGCAAGACGATGGCCATGAGCCCACATGCGGCGCCCAGCGGCCAACGAGCCCTGGGATGGCGGATCAACAACTCGACCCCGGTGACGAGAGCGAAGACGAGGTAAAAAGCGCAGCTCAACGCGTCGAGGAAGGTCGAGCCCACCCGCAGAACCACGTGGTGCCCCAAGGCGCTGTAGAGCCGGATATCGAACGGGTTGGCACCGTAGCTGTGGAGAACGCCCATCTGGTACACGGTCTCTCGCAAGGTGAAGACCACGAAATGGTTCCAGGCTGCCGAGTCCACGAACTCGAAGATGCCGACAGCCGCAACGAGGGTGCCGACGACGACGACGACTCGCGCAAGTCGACCTCGGAACGCCGGTCCGAGGTCGAGATGCCGACCGGCAAGGAAGAGGATGACGAAGGCCACA
>JALZAH010000290.1 GCA_030948425.1 Actinomycetota bacterium | reverse complement strand
GGGGGCGCTGAGACGTCGCCGGCCGCCGGCCGCGGTGGGGCGTTGGCTGTCCCCGATGGCCGCAGTGGGGCGCCGAGTGCCGCCGACGGCCGATGGAGGTGGGGTCCTGATGATGCCGCCGACCGGGTGACGGGCAGCGCTCTCGATCTGGCTCTGGTGTTCACCCAGCGTCGGCACCTGGCCGACACCGACCTGGTCGTCGAGGGACCGACGGCCCGGGCGTGGATGGAGATCGCTCAGGCCTTTGCCGGACCCGCCGGTCCCGGCCGGGCGCCGGGGACACCAGGGGTGACGGGTACACCAGGGGTGACGGGGACACCAGGGTGACGGGGACACCAGGGTGACGGGGACACCTAGCGGGACGGGGACGTCGGCGTGAGTTACGAGGCCGCCCGCCCGGAGCGCCGCAGCCTTGGGATCCTGGCCGCATCCGGACCTCCATACTCGAACTGTGTGACGTGAGGCGCCTCCGCACCACGGTGTCGCCGGCGTCAGCCGAGTTCGTGGCCAACCGGGCAGCCATGTTGGAACGCCTGGGCGAAATCGACCGCCTGGAGAAGGAGGCGGCCGCGGGCGGAGGGCCCACGGCCATGGCTCGCCTCGCCGAGAGGGGCAAGCTACCGGTCCGGGACCGGGTGTCGCTTCTGGTCGACCGCGACACCCCCTTCCTGGAACTGTCCTCGCTGGCCGGCTACCAGACCGACTTCCATGTCGGAGGAGGCATGATCCTCGGCATCGGCGTGGTGTCGGGCACGGAGTGCGTGATCGTAGGCAACGATCCGAGCGTCCTCGGCGGGGCTCTGACCCCCATCAGCATCCGCAAGGTGGAACGGGCACTCCAGCTGGCCCGCCAGAACCGTCTTCCCTACATCCAGCTGGTCGAGTCGGCCGGCGGGGACCTACGAGGCCTGGGAGGTGACGCCGACCCTGACGCCGCTCTACGCCGGAACCTCAGCCACTTCTCCGAGACGGGAGGGATCTTCCACGACATCACCGCTCTGTCGGCTGCAGGCATCCCCACCTTGTCGATCGTGTTCGGCAGCTCCACGGCCGGGGGCGCCTACCAACCGGGCCTGTCGGACTACAACATCTTCGTCAAGGGTGGCGCCAAGGTGTTTCTGGGCGGTCCACCGCTGGTCAAGGTGGCGACCGGGGAGGACGCCGGGGACGAGGAGCTGGGCGGAGCGGACATGCACGCCCGCGTCAGCGGCCTGGCCGACTATCTCGCCGATGACGAACCTGAGGCCATCAGCATGGCTCGGGACGTGATTGCCCACCTGCACTGGCACAAGACCGGTCCCGGCCCGGTCACCACCGAGCCCGAGGCACCGAACGCCGACCCCGAGGAGCTCCTCGGTCTGGTTGACCCCGAGCTGAAGACGCCGCTCGACACCCGCGAGGTCATCGCCCGGGTGGTCGACGGCAGTCGCTTCGAGGAGTTCAAGGCTCGCTACGGCCCGACGATCGTGTGCGGCTGGGCGACGGTGCACGGCTTCGCGGTGGGGATCCTGGCCAACAACGGGGTCCTGTTCTCCGACTCCTCCCAGAAGGCGGCTCAGTTCATCCAACTGTGCAACCAGGCCGACACGCCCCTGGTGTTCCTGCAGAACATAACCGGGTACATGGTCGGCCGCGACTACGAACGAGGGGGGATCGTCAAGCATGGCAGCCAGATGATCAACGCCCTGTCCAACTCCACCGTCCCCCACGTCACAGTGATCCTGGGGGCAAGCTACGGCGCCGGGAACTACGGCATGGGAGGCCGCGCCTTCGAGACCCGATTCGTCTTCCTGTGGCCGACGGCCAAGATCGCCATCATGGGTCCCCGGCAGATGGCCGGGGTCATGTCCATTGTCCGGCGAGGCCAGGCCTCCCGCCGTGGGGTAGAGATCAACGAGGACGAGGAGGCGACGATCACCTCGATGGTGGAGAACTTCGCCGAGGCCGCATCGCTGGCCCTCTACGCCACCGGGCGGGTGGCCGACGATGGGATCATCGATCCTCGCGACACCCGCACGGTGGTAGCC
>JALZAH010000289.1 GCA_030948425.1 Actinomycetota bacterium | reverse complement strand
GCCAGCACAATTACGCACCTCGTCACCGAATAAGCGTGCCCGTGCGGCCCTGTAGTCCTGGGGGAGTGGAAAAGGCTTTCCGAGTGTCCTTGGCGGCGGCGTCAGGGGCGGTTGCTGTCGGCGGCCTCATCGGTTCCGCCGCAGGCCCGGCGGCGGCCAGCGCGGATCGCTCAGGGCTCACGTCCTACGCAGTTCGTACGGGTGACACACTGGCGGCGTTGGCGGCTCATGTCGACGCCACGGTGATGGGGTTGTCCGAGACCAATCACGTTGCCTCCTCGGTCGGGGGCCTACCGGCGGTCCCATCTGGGACCCGCCAGGCGTTGCCCAACACCAACACCAACACCAACACCTACACCGTGCGCCTAGGCGACACGCTGGGGGTGCTGGCCGAACGCTTCGGTACCACCGTGTCGGCGCTTGCCCAAACCAACCGTCTCGTCGATCCCAACTTCATCTATGTCGGCGAGGTTCTCTCCATACCCGGAAGAGTCGCCGCAGCGCCCCCGTCTGCCCGACCGGTAGGTCGTTCGTCGGCAGCGGCGATCCGCGTCGTCCCCGCAGCACCGATGCGTCCGGCCGTGGTGGCGAGCCGCGCTGCGCCGCCGGCCCCGTCTGTCCCCATGGCAGTCTCTGCCCGGTCGACGCCAGCCTCCCAGAGCGCTTATACCGTGCGGCTCGGGGACACGCTGGCGACCGTGGCCACTCGGCTCGGGACCACGCCTGCCGCTCTGGCCGAGACAAACGACCTCGCCGATCCCAACTTCGTCTACGTCGGAGAGGTCCTCAGGTTGAGCGGAGGGGCGGCATCGGCCCCGGCGATTCACACCCGATCGACCGCAGTTCGGGCGGTCCCGACCCGGTCGACCCAGGCCCCTGCGTCGTCGGTCCACACCTTCTCGGCCCGATCGGCCTCAGCCCCAGCCTCATCAGTCCACACCTTCTCGGCCCGATCGGCCCTGGCCCCCGTGGTGCAGACCCGATCGGCCCAGGCCCCCGTGGTGCAGACCCGATCGGCTCCGGTGGTCTCCACACTCTCGTCCTCTTCCGCAACCGCAACTTCAACCTCAACGGCTCGGGCGTCGGACGGTGCCGCAGCCACGGCCACGCGCGTAGCCTTGGCGCAGGTCGGCAAGCCTTATGTCTACGGCGCCGCCGGCCCCTCCAGCTATGACTGCTCGGGACTGGTGAGCTACGCCTACGCCGCCGCGGGAGTGAGACTGGCTCATTACACGGTGACCCAGTACAACACCACCTCGCCGGTGTCGGGAAGTGGGCTCTCTTCTGGGGACCTGGTTTTCTACAACACCGGCCCGGGAGCCCAACCGGGACATGTCGCTCTGTACGTCGGGGGAGGAAGGGTTGTCTCGGCCAACCGACCCGGCACCTATGTCCAGACGCAGTCGCTGAGTTATATCGGCCCGGCCGCGGGGTTTCGCCGAGTCAGGTAAGACCAACCTCGGTTGAAGTCCGAGGTGCTCCGAGTGGGGCCATAGCCAGGTTTCCGCTATCCGGCAGCCGACCGGGTCAGTGTGTCTCGACCCACTGCTGGACAGGTCTCTCCGCAGTCGGCAAGGGGACGCAACCCTTGGCATCAGTCTCCTGGGTGGTCGCCGACAGAGGCGGTGCCATCAGGATCAGTGTCCTCAGGCTCGGTGATGGTCTTGGCGTCACCCGACTCCTCGGTCGCTTGCGTGGACGGCGTCATGGTGGTGCGCTCCGATGACGACGGGGTGGTCTCGTCGTGGTCGTAGAACGGTGAACCATCGGGGCCGGACCCAATCGCTGAGGAATCACCGTTGATGGCGAGGGAATGATCAGGGGAACGGTGCGCGCCGATCGTCTCCGTCACCGACTCACAGACGGTGCGGAGGCTATCGAGTACGCCATCCCGGCGAGCGGCGATGTGACGCAGCTCGGTCTGTCGCTGTTCCCGGGCAGCATGGAACTCTTCGGCCGCCTGGATCTGCTCAGCCTTGATCTGAGCGCGGACACGGCTGACCCACTGGGTGATATCGCTGATGCGGGACTGTGCCTGAGACTCGGCGTCATCGAGGATCTGTGTTGCCGAGCGGCGGGCGTCGTCTTCGAGCTGGCGGGCCTGTTCGGCGGCAAAGCGCACCATGGCCGCCGCGCTCGTCTCAAGCTCAGATGCGTGACTGGCGGCGTGCTGGGTGACACGTTCGGCCGCCAAGGCTGCGTTCTGGTGAATGGCGTCTGCCTCCTGCTGCGCGGCCACCACGGTCTCAGCGGCCGCGTCTTCGGCCTGCTCGAGGATGAGGGTGACGCGTTCGCCGAGGGCGGCGATGGTCCGTGGACTCTCCTCACGCACACACGACTCGAGCTCGGTCACTCGCTGGACACGGGCCTGAACCTCGGCTTCGAGCGAGCCGATGGTTGCCTCGGACTCCTCGAGTGCCGAGGACGTCTCCGCTTGTACGTCCCAGAGCGATTCGACGTACTTGTCAACCTCAGCTTTGTCGTAGCCACGAAAGGTGAGGGTAAACGGCTGGGGGCTTTGCAGCATTTGAACTGCCATCAGGATCCTCGAGACTCGGTGGGACGGACGCGACAGAAACAGCGCTCCGCCCGACCGACACGGGACCCGTGGCGGCTGAAGCCCTCTAACTCTGCCGCATTCCGCGCCGAACCGCAAGGAGGTGCTCCGCCCTCAGTTCGGATCCCCAGGCTCGAGCGAGCCGTGGAGGCAGAGGCCCTCGCTGGTGTCCTTGCGTCGAGGAACAGACCGCACTGACATGCCGGCTCACGTTTCACCCGCCCGAGCCGTCTCCATGCTGTGACCGTCAAGCTGCCTTTCGAGGAGGTCGTGGCTTGCCACGGCCGGACCGTGCTGCGGGTCTGTCGGGCCGTGCTGGGCACGGTCGACGCCGACGACGCCTGGTCGGAGACGTTTCTTTCGGCCCTGCAGGCGTACCCCACACTCTCCGACGACGCCAACGTCGAGGCTTGGCTGGTCACCATCGCCCACCGCAAGGCCGTTGACGTCACCCGCCGCTCTGCTCGCGGCGCGACCCCGGTCTCCAATCTTCCCCACCGCACCGAGGAGTGCGGCGCGGACGACCGTGACCTCGACCTCGCCGGACTGCTCGCAGCACTCCCCCACAAGCAGCGGTACGCCGTCGTGTACCACCACCTCGCCGGGCTGCCCCACGCCGAGGTGGCCGTCATCATCGGCGGCAGCATCGACGCTGCCCGCCGCGCCGCCGCCGACGGCATCGCCAACCTTCGCAGGACCAAGGAGGCATCCAATGACCACTAACCACAGCCAAGACCACGACAGGTCCGACCTCTTCGCCGGGTTCGCCTCGCCGAGCGCCGCCGACCTGTCTGCTCTTCAGGCCCGCCTCGCCGCCACAGCCGAGTCGACCGGCCTACTCGACGTGGCCTACCGAACCGTCGACACCGCTGTCGGCACGGTGCTGTTGGCCGCCACCGACGCCGGCCTGGTCCGCGTCGCCTACCAACGGGAAGGGTTCGACGCCGTCCTCCAGAGGCTGGCCGAGCGGGTCAGCCCCCGCGTCCTCGAGGCACCCAGACGCCTGGACGACACCGTCTGGCAGCTGGAGGAGTACCTCGCTGGCGGCCGTCGCCAGTTCGATCTCCCGCTCGACCTGTCCCTCTCCAGCGGATTCCGGCGGGCCGTTCTCAGCTACCTCCAGGGTATCGGCTTCGGCCACACGGCCTCCTATGCGGCGGTCGCCGCCGCCGTCCACAACCCCAAGGCTGTTCGCGCCGTCGGCACGGCGTGTGCCACCAACCCCCTCCCACTTGTCATCCCCTGCCACCGGGTCATCCGCTCCGATGGACACATCGGCGCCTACTTCGGTGGACCCGAGATCAAGCGGCAGCTGCTGAGACTGGAGGCGGCGGCATGACCGGAGCCCAGTCCCACCCGGGTCAGGCCGTCACCGGGCACAGGAGTCGCCCTGGCAGCCGGCCCCAGACTCGTTCGGCGTGAACAGCGACGGGGGCGTCCGCTCGGACCACGCCTGTTCCAGTGTCTGTAGCACGACATCGGCGGGTTGGGCGCCGGAGATGCCGTATCGACCGTCGACAACGAAGAAGGGGACGCCGTTGATGCCGTAGGCCCGGGCCTGCGCCTCGTCGGCACGCACCGCCTCGCCGTAGCGCTCGGAGCTCAGAACGGCGTCCACGTCGGCCTCGGGCAGGCCGACCTCCACGGCGAGGGTTCTCAGCGCGCCGTGGTCCGAGGTCGGCGAGCCGTCGGTGAACGTGGCTCGGTCGAGACGCTCCTTGAGCAGGTCCTGGCAACCGTGCTCGAGGGCCAGGTGCAGCAGCCGGTGGGCGTCGAAGCTGTTGCCCGGTCGAGTGAGGTCGAAGCGGAAGTCGAGGCCCTCCCGGGCGGCCGCCGCCGTCATGTTGTCGATCATGGCCCGGGCCTCGGCTACCGAGCAGCCGTACTTGGCGGCCAGCCGTTCGGCGTACGGTCCCTGCTCGACGGTGCTCGGCGGTGCGGACACGTCGAGCTCAAAGCTGCGCCACACCAGATCCACCTCGTCGCCGTGGGCGAAGCGGGTCACGGCCGCCTCGAATCGGCGCTTACCGATGTAGCACCACGGGCAGACGACGTCGGACCAGATCTCCACCTTCATGCTCATGGTCACTGCAACATGGCTGGCGTCGCGTTGCTTCCCTCGGTCGAGGATCCGGCTGTAGCCGGGGGCGACGCGCCGTGAGCACCTTTACCGGCTGAGGTTGGCCACCTGGTCCCTGGTCTCCGCCCGGCCCCCGAGGACCGGCTGGCCCGCCGGGACCACCAGGTCCGGGTGGCCGGGCCGGCTCGGCAGCAGGGCGGCGACGGCGAGGGCGCCCACCAGGCACACACCGCTGGCTACCAGGCAGGCGGCGTCGAGCCCGGCGAGGAACCCGCTGGTGATGGCGTGGCCGAGGGCGGCCTGGCTCGCTCCGCTGAGGTGGGCGACCGCCGCCTGACCGGCGCCGAAGCTGCTCCGGGCGCTGTGCAGCACGGTGGTGGGGACACCGGGCAGCGATCGGGCGACCAGATGGTTGCCGTAGAGCGAGGAGTAGACGCTGCCGAGTA
>JALZAH010000270.1 GCA_030948425.1 Actinomycetota bacterium | reverse complement strand
CACGAAGAGCACGTCGGGCGCGACGGTCCCGATGCGCCCGGCCAACTCCCCGAAGTCGGTGGTGGCGGCGTCGTAGGGGAAGGTGCCCACCAGCCCGCCACCCGCACTGGCCTCCGCGGCTGCTCCCTCACCGACGGCGCGCCCGTAGGCGTCGTCGACGAAGGCGACGGCGTAACGCAGCGGCCGGGCGGGGGCGAGCTTGGCCGCCAGCTCGTCACGCACGAACGAGATGGCGGCACGACCCAGGTTGGCGCCCATGGGTGAGAGTCGGAAGAAGTTCCTGCTCCCGGCGGCGTCGGGGCCCACCTGACCTACCGCTCCCGTTTCCCAGAAGCTCATCCCCTCCCGGCTGGCCACGTCGGCCGCCACCGCCGAGATGGGGCTCCCGTGGCTGCCGATGACGACCGACACGCCGCGCCGTCGGAGTGACTCCATGGCCGGGGGCACAGCCTCGGCGCGGGGGGTGTCGAGAACAGCCAGGCTCAGCGGTCGCCCGTGCACCCCTCCGTGGGCGTTGGCCCATTCCACGGCCAGGTTCACACCCCTCGCCTCGGCGCCTCCGCCGGGAGCCTGGGAGCCGGTGGTGGGGTAGATGGCCCCGACGACCAAGGGCTCGGGGGATGTCGACAGGGCGCAGCCACCGGCGACCAGGCTCAGGACGGCCATCACCGGGGCGATGAAAGGCAGACGGCGCATTCAGATCACCACCAGGATGTTGGCGAGGGCATGGGTGAGCGCCGGTACGTGCCACGAACGGCTCGCCCACCGTTGCCAGGACAGGACGAGGCCGGCGGCCAGATCGAGGGGGAGGACCCAGAGCCCGTAAACGGTCACATGCACGATGGCGAACAGGGTGGTCGAGGCGAGGACGGCCACCACAGGACCCCGGCTCAGGAAGCTCTCGTAGACGAGGCGGCGGAAGAAGGCTTCCTCGGCGACGGCCGCCAGGGTGTTGAGGGCGATCACCGTGGGGAGGGCGGGCGTCGGTGTGTCGCCTCCACCCAGGACCCGGCCCATGGCGAACGCAGCCAGGCCCACGACCACGATCGGCGCGCCATGCCACCCTGGCCTCGTCCGCTGGGGCGCACCACCGGGCGGTGCCGGCCAACGCGCCCCCACGATCAGCAACCCGGTGAACAGGAGCACCAGGGCCTCGACGGGACGATCGGTGCGAGCCAGCATCAGCGGACGGGCCACGAGCAGGATCGAGCCGCCCGTGGCCACGGCGACGGCGACGCCGGGGCGGCGCAGCAGGGTCAGGCCGGCCGACACGAGGGCGGGCCGGCGCTCACGTCGCGAGGGTAGCCACAACTCCCTCGCCGAGGGCGCCACCCGAACAACGACGAGAGCCCGGTCCCACTGGGTGCGGGGCCGGGCTCTCGAGACGCCTACTGCAGGCTCAGCGGGTTAGGTCGGGATGATGGTGGTCGGGATCGGTCCGATGGGCGTACCGGTGCCGCCGTTGGCAGCCACACACGCCTGGTTCACGGTGCCGAAGATGTTGGCCACCCAGTGGTTGTTGTCGCAGCCCACGTTGCCGTCCCAGCCGTCGCGTCCGCCTATGTTGGACCCCACGATGTGGGTCCCGTTACCGGAGCCCTGGTTGCCCACGAGCGTGTTGTCGATGGATCCGGGCCGGATCTCCCGGACAACGTTGCAGAACGTCGGGCCGGTATCGGTCCCATGCCCGAGCGGGCACGCCAGGAACGGTCCGTCGACGTGGATGCCCTGCAGGCCGTTGTTGTTGACCAGGTTGGCGTTGACAGTGTTGTGCGCAGGCAGGAGCTGGTCACCCGTCGGAGGCACGAAGATGCCGTACCGTGCGTTGTTGGTCGACGAGTTGCCGATGATCGTGGTGTCGTGGCTGGCGCACACGATCACGCCGAACGGCCCCTGGCGCAGGATGGCGATGCCGTCCTGGCCTTGAGCGCTACCGCCCGGGACGGGCTGGCCAAGCTGGTCCAGGTCGAAGCCATTGCTGAACACGCTGTTGCCCTTGATCAGGGTGCCCGTGTTGGACGTCCCACGGGGGGGGAGCCCCGGCGGGGGGGTGGGCCCGGCGCCGTTCAGGCAGACGTAGCCGTGGACGGTGATGCCGTCGAGCATGTTGTCGTGGACCTGGTTGCCGACCACCTGGTTGTTGTCGGCGCCGGGGCCTTCGACGCGGATGCCGATGTCCTGGTCGGCGCGGCCCTGGCCCTGCGGGGTGGCACTGAACGGCCCACATGGGCCGTTGGTGCCCGCGGGTGCGGGCGGCGGCAGCAGGTTCGGAATGTTCTGCTGGTACACCTGGTTGCCGGTGACCATGTTGTTGTCGGAGTTGTCGACCAGGGAGATCCCCGAGAACGGGCCGTTCGAGTAGACGAGGTTGCCGGTGATGTGGTTGCCGCTCGAGCTGAGGGTGGTGATCCCGTCGCCGAAGTTGCAGGGCGTGGTCAGGGGGTTGTCAGGGTTGACGGGCCCGGAGACCAGGACGTGGGCCACGTTGTCGTGGGCGGTGATGCCGGAGACAGTGTTGTTGGCACCGCCCTCGATGGCCACGCCGGCGTCACAGTCGTACACGCTGCCGTTCTTCACCGTGACGTTGCTGGCCCCCATGATGTGGACGCCGACCTGCTCCTTGCGAAGGTGGTTGTCGAAGTTGCTGCACTGGATGGAGTGGCCGGCGAGGTTGAGAACGGTGCCGGACGCCGAAATCTTGATGGCATCCCCGACGGGACAGGGTCCGATGCTGTTGGCGGCGGTGACGTTCCCGCTGAGGAACGTGCCGCACTTGATGGTCTTGGTGGCAGCTGAAGCCGGGCTCACCCCGACGGTGCCCAGCACAGCCAGGCCACCAATCGAGGCCAAGCCGATAACGCGTGAAAATTTCATTCAGCATCTGTCCTTTGTTTGTTCGGGCCCTTGTCCACGGCTCTGTTTGGTCGGTTCAGGGGTTACGTGATTGTCGAAAGTGGTGCCACGTGACGGCCCGCCGTGCCTGCGTCAGCGCTATTCTTTACGGTTCTCACCTTCTACCAAGCGCGGAACCTAGCACAGCGCATTATCGATCATCAATGCGAAGAGCAGGTAAATTTCCGCCCGGTGAGGCACCGAGGCGCCTACGTCATTGGTAGATGCCTATTGGGTAGATGCGATCGACATCTATTGTTAGTTCAACGTCGTTTCAAGGCCGGTCGCTCGGCCAGTTGGGTTGGAAGAGGTGCCACTGCTCGGGGGCTCGGGCGATCAGGTTCTCGTGGGCGTGGGCCAGGTCCTGGGTGATCCGGGCCACGTCGTCGCGGAGCGAGCCTTGGCGGTCGGTGGCCAGGGGCGGCCGGACTACCGCATGGTGGCCGTCACCGTCGAAGTACACCGCCGTGGGCAGCACGACCGAGCGGGCCCGCAACGCCAAGGTGACCGGCCCGGCGGGGAGGGTGGTGCGCTCGCCGAAGAACTCCACCTCGATCCCGCCGCCGCCGATGTCGCGGTCGCAGAGCAGGCACACCATGTGGTTCGCCCGAAGGGCGCCGAGCACGGCGGTGCCGGCACCCGAGCCGAGGGGGATCACCGACAGGCCGAAGTTCCGGCGCAGGTCGACGAACCACTCGAACAGCTCGGGCGGGTCGAGGGCTTCCACGA
>JALZAH010000265.1 GCA_030948425.1 Actinomycetota bacterium | reverse complement strand
ACGTCCTCCGGGGAGGACACCTGTACTTCGGAGGATTGGTCAATCATCTCGGTGTTTCTTCCATTGATCCTCGGGAGAACGGGAGCGATACTACAGGCACGGCGAGCTTGCGCTCCCTCCGGTGGGGCTCCCAGGCCTCGCAGGGCGGCCGACCAGCCTAGCCTCTGAGGCGGAAGGGAAGACCTGACCGATTGGCGGACACCGCAGACGACCGTGGATCCCGATGACGCGGCCAGGAGCAGCTGACGTGGCGCGCTACGTGTCCGTCCTCTACATCCTCGGGATCGCCTACTACGTGTGGGCCATCGCCACGTCGCACTTCGTCACCATGACCAGGCCGGGGTTCATCGTCGGCTTCGGCGTCTTCATGGCTGTCGGTTTCGGTGCGTTGGGCGACGGACCGCTGATGCTGAGGGCTCTGGCCGTCGGCTTCGGGCTGCTGATGTCCACCCACGCCTACCTGATGCGGCGCCGACAGCGAGAAGGGTCCGGGGCGGCATAAATGACCTCGGCCGATGCGGTGCCACCTCACGCCAATGGCGAGGGAGGGAACCCGAGGGGCGACGGCCTGGCCCGAGCCTGGTCGATCCTGCTGAAGATCATCAGCATCGAGCTCGTCGTACCGGCATCGCCCTGTTCTTCCTGTACCGGCCCCGCTCAGCCACGCCTTCGCCGACGAACTCACCTGTGGCGGGGCCGGCTGCGACAGAACCCATCGGAGCCCCGTCGATGACGACCTTGTACTGATGACGACCTTGTACTGATGACGACCTTGTACTGATGACGACCTTGTACTGACGTAGCCGGTCGCGCCAGGGCGCCGACTCCCGCACGATCCGCAAGGTTCCTTCACCCGCCCCTCCACCGTCAGCCCAACCTCCAGCAGGGCGGTCCGGCTCCCAGGCCCTCGCAGTCTCGACGGGCCGGATGCTCCGGGACGTCGAGACCGAGAGCGAACTCCGTGCAACGGGCTGCGCGATACCAAAATCTATCGGCACCCCTTCTCTCCCTACCACGCGGTCGCCGAAACGAGCAGACTGGTGGGTGGTGGAAGTCGTCGCCGTCGCCGTCATCGTCTTTGGTCCACTGCTCGCCTTCCTCGTACTCTTGTTCAAGGCGACTCGCAGGTTCAGGCCCCGTCAGTCGGTCGAGGTCCAGGCTTGGAGGCCTCGGGGAACTGAGCAACCCCCGAAAGGTGGCGACCCGGCTGGCGACCGTGAGCCCCGCCGTCCGTTGATCCCCACCGGCGCCGGGGCGGTCAGCTTGGCGTTGCCAGCAGACGAGGCTTGGGACGAGGATCACGTCCCGGTCCGCCGAACGGATCCCCGCCTCGCCGGCAGCGACACAGATCACCGACTCGCAGGATGACCAGCCCGACGAGTAGCGGCACGTACCGCCCGTCTCCGAACACTGCGGGCCCAGGCCGGGCCGGATTCGATTCGCGAAAGGCCCTCGTTCGATGTCGCACCGACCAGACTCCTCTTGAGACTCGACCGCTGACCACACCGCGAACGGTCGTGACGAGCCGTCACAGAACGGCCCGGAATCGCCTCATGCCACTTCGGAGATCAGCTTCATCGCTGTGCTGCGCGACCCAGGAACGGAGTAGCGGAGCGAGAGGAGCGGGCAACTGGACACGGACATCGATGGTGATGCCCCACACCTTCTTGAGACCGGCTTCGAGCGAGTCGAGGGCCACTCCGGAAGACGGAAATACGTGGAGGCGAGTGTTCTCCCAAGTGCCGTGGGTCATGTCGGCCACGTCAGCAATCGGAAGCCGAGCCTCTGTCGCCAGATCTGGTTCATCCGGCTCCCATTCGGGCGTACGAGCCCTCGCTGTCAGGACTTCGATGAGCTGGTTGCCTCCGATCCCAGGAGGCAGGTGACTGACCACGATCGCTGGGCGAAGGCGGTCGTGAGAAGAGATGGCCTCGATCTGGGTAAGGCGGGCGGATAGCCGTAGCGGGGTGGCCTCTCCCCGCGTCAGGCCGGACAGGTCGCCCTCGACCTCGCACCCCGTCGGGAACTCCGGTGGGCCGACTGCATCGAGAAGCTGCACGTCCGTGAGATCGTCTCCGTTTAGGAGTCGCTCCACCGTTGCTGCGAGACGCTCGGGATTGAAGGGCGGCCGCTGCCCACCTACGTGGACGTCGCCGTTGATCAGGCCGATCGGCAGGGGTGGCCCGCCAAGCTCGGCGTCGAGGGCCATGGCCCCGGCCGGGGATAAGCGAGCCTCGTTGTAGCGAGGCGCTGAGGGCTCGAAATCCGGAGACCCGAAGTTGCCGTGCCCGTCCACCAACGGGACTCGAAGCAACCACGGCGCGGCCAGATCGCACAGCACCGCATAGCCGTAGTCCGGGGCGATGCCGTTCGTCCGCTCCAGGGTGCCGACGATCTTGGCCGATTTCACGAAGCGCTGATTGGGGCCAGCGCCGCACTCTGCCACGGCCTCAAGCACAGCCACCTCGAGCAGGCCGAGACCGGACCTCTCGCTCACGCGTTGACCTTGAAAAGATGGCGCAGCCTGAACGCGTCGGTGGCCGAAGCGATCGGCACCTCTACGCCATGGACGCAAGTCAGCACTGCTCGCAGCGCAAGCCCGTCGAACTCCTCTCGACCCCGACGCATCATGAGATCAACAGGGCCGTAGGAGGTCGCGAGGGTCAAGACGTCTGCGATGGCAAGCTCGCACATCGCCGGCGCCCGACCGAGGATGACCAGCTGCGCCAAGGCCGGACGTAGGACTTCGAGGCCGCGTGGGCTGCACTCCGGCACTACATCGAGGTCCTTCGCCTCATCGGCCTCACGATGCACCATGAGCGCCGCCGTGCCGACCACAACGAGACGCACGCCCGAAGCCACCAGGACGGCGGCCGGAAGGAGCGGATCGCGCATGGGAGGACCATACGTTGAGGG
>JALZAH010000264.1 GCA_030948425.1 Actinomycetota bacterium | reverse complement strand
GACCTGATCACCCGCGCCATCTGCTGCCTTCGACCCCAAGTGCCAGGGCTGTCGGACAACATCCGGGTGCGCTCCGTGGTCGGCCGATGGCTGGAGCACTCCCGGGTGTACTACTTCGGTGCGGGCTCGGAGGGGCCCGGCCCCGAGCAGACGAGAACGGCTGCCCCGACCGCCGCCGGGCACTACGACGTCCCCTACATCCTCCCCGACGGTGGCGAGGTCTACATGGGCTCGGCGGACATGATGGAACGAAACCTGGACCGCCGCGTCGAGGCCGTGGTAGCGGTGTGCGAACCCGACCTGGCCGCTCGGTTGCGCCGCATCCTCGACGTCGAACTGGCCGATGACGCCCTGGCGTGGGAGTTGCGAAGCGACGCCACCTGGCACAAGGTCCCCGTTGTCAGCGGCTTCAACGCCCACCGACATTTCCAGCAGGGCGCCGTCGACCGCGGCCGCCAGCGACGCGAGCCGGAGGCCTTGCACGTGCCGGCCGGGGCGGCCGAGCCTGGCCCTGCACCTCCACGATCGTGACCGGCAACGCCGATCTGGAAGTCACCACCGTGCGGGCCGCAGGTGGGGTGATCTGGCGTCGCGGGGCGTCGGGCCTCGAGGTGGTGGTCATCCACCGGTCCCGCTATGACGACTGGAGCCTGCCCAAAGGCAAGATCGACCCGGGGGAGACCGACGAGCAGACGGCCCGGCGCGAGGTGAGGGAGGAGGCGAGCGTGATCGGTGCGCTCGGGCCCGAACTGTGCTCCACCACCTACCTCGACCGCAACGGGCGGAACAAGACCGTCCGCTACTGGGCCATGACCGTCGTCGGCGGCCGTGTCGGACCCGACAACGAGGTCGACGTGGCGGAGTGGTTGCCCATTGACGAGGCTCGCCGGCGGCTCAGCTACGACCGGGACCGGCCCGTCCTCGACAGCGCCGCGGCAACGCTGGCCCCCGTCAGCGAGCTGGCCGTCGTCGACCTCGACCACGTCGTCGTTTGGACCGCCGACGTCGATTCCTCCCTCGGCTGGTGGTGCGGGCTGCTCGGCCTGAGCTCCGCCCGGGTCGACGAGTGGAGGGCCGGGCAGGCGCCGTTCCCCTCCGTGCGGATCAATGAGAGGACCATCATCGACCTGCTGGCCGGCGAAGCGTCGGGCACCAACATGGATCACCTCTGTGTCGTGGTCGACGGCGTGGACCTCGAGAGGTTGGCCGCCTCAGGCCTCTTCGAGGTTCTTGAGGGCCCGGTGCGGCGCTTCGGAGCCCGGGGGGAAGGCTTCGCTCTCTACGTCCGCTCTCGGGAGGGGACCATCGTCGAGCTGCGCTCCTACGCCGCTGGTCAGCATCCGTCTTGATGGGTCACCCGGGTGCACCTGCCGGAGCGAGAACGAAGCCTCAGATGCTCTGGGGAAGGAGCCGAACCACATTTTCGAAGCAGAACCACAGAGGGACACAGCACACGGCGATCCCACCGACAAAGGCCCCGGCTCGCTTGGCTCTTCGGGTCCGGTTGATGAGAAGCCGGGTGACGACCCACGCCACGATGACCAGGCCGCCATAGAACAGGGCCGGGGGATAGGCGCGGTGGTTGCCGGCGGTGAGGGTCGACGGGGCCTGGGGCGCCACGTTGGCCGTCGATGTGGTCGCCGCGACGGGCAGACCGACGAGCTTGGCCACGACGATAAGCCGGGAGGTGGCGCTGAAGCGCGGGTTGCACGTGGTGAGGGTGAGCCGGGCGTCCGGCGTGGGGGAGAGCACACCGACATCATCGGGTCTGACCACCGATGACCCGGTGACCTGGTAGCGGAACTGCTGGCCGCCTCGGGCAGTGAAGTCGATGTCATCGCCAGGTGCCAACTCGTCGAGACGGAAGAACGGGGCACCATAGGTGGTGCGGTGCCCGGCAATGGCGGCATTGCCGTTCTGGCCGGGAAGCGCGGTCTGGGGGTAGTGACCGGGACCGTTGACGAGGTTGTCCTCGGCGATGCCCTCGACCACGTAGCGGTCGACGCCGAGCTTGGGGATGACCATGTGATCGATGGCGCCGCCGCTCGGCGCACTCGGGCCGGACCCGACCGCCGGCACACCGGCGGAGACCGGTCCGGCCGGAGCAGCCAGGAAGTTGGCCCTCAGGCGGGACTGGTTGTGCTCCTCGGTCAGGTTCGTCCCGAGCAGCTGGTAGGCGACGAACGCCAGGATGATCACTCCCAGAGTGATCAGCCCTAGTCCCAGCTCTCGCACGCCCCGGCGGATCGGGCCGAGCCTCGATCGCGTCGTCGTGGTCTCGGATTGGGCGGGGAGCGCCGGAAGCTGCCCCGTCTGCGCCGTCATCGAGCCCAGCGTAGTCCGGCGAGCCACCTGATCAAAGGTCGCCGGACTGTCTGAAGCCGTCCGGTGGGAACGCGCTGCGGTTCCTGACACACTGGAGCGATGCCGGTGCTCCTGATCCGCCACGCCCATGCCGGGGCGCGCAAGGAGTGGACAGGCGACGACCTCCTCCGACCGTTGTCGGCCAAGGGCCGGCGGCAAGCCGACGCCTTGGTGAAGACACTCGGGCCGTGGGCTGCGCAGCGCATCCTGTCCAGTCCCTATGAGCGGTGTCTGCAGACCGTCCGGCCGTTGGCCGACGACCTCGGCCTCCCCGTCGAGCCCTCCACGGCGCTGGCCGAGGGGCAGGCTGGCAAGGCACTGAAGCTGATCCGCTCCCTGGCCGACGACAAGGTGGCGCTCTGCACCCACGGTGACGTCATCCCCGACGTGCTGGTGGCTCTGGCCGACGAGGACCGCATCGACCTCGGGCCTCGACCCCGCCAGGCGAAAGGGTCGGTATGGGTCCTGGAGGTGACCGCTGGTCGTTTCACGAAGGCCACCTACCTGGCGCCCCACAGCTGAGGAGACATCCCGCCGTGCGGATATCTGCCAAGGCGGACCATGCCCTCCGAGCTCTCATCGAGCTGGGCAGCCACGACGCCGGGCCGCTCACCGCTGAGCAGTTGGCCCAGGCCCTGGATCTGTCTCCCAAGTTCCTCGAGGGCATACTCTCCCAGCTGCGCAACCATGGTCTGGTGGTGTCGAGACGGGGAGCAGAGGGGGGATACTGGTTGGCCCGCCCGGCGGCCCAGATCTCCGTGGCCCAGGTCGTCCGGGCCAGCGAGGGTCCGCTGGCCAGCGTGCGGGGCCAACAGCCCGAGGATGTGACCTACGGGGGAGCGGCCGGCGCCTTGGCGGACGTGTGGATCGCGCTGCGGGCCAGCCTGCGTTCGGTGCTCGAGGCGGTGACCCTGGCTGATCTTGTCGCCGGCGCGTTGCCTGCGTCCGTCGCCGCTCTGCTGGACGATCCAGCCGCCCGCCGAACCCGTTGAGGGCTCGGTCGCACCGTCCTCCAGGCTCTAACCTGGGCACTGTCATGCCCGCCACCCGACCTGCCATCCCGGTCCGCCGGGGGAGGATGTGGTGGCTCGCCACCTATCCGTTGCGGTTGGGCCCGAGCCGTCCTGAGCGCCCCTCGGGGCCGTTCGCCCGCCTGGCCGTGGTCCATGCCCTGTCCTCAGCTGGTGACGCCTGGGTGACGGTTGCTCTCGCCGGGTCCGTGTTCGTGAGTGTGTCGCTGAGCGCCGCCCGGGGCAAGACGGCCCTCGGCCTGATCTGCACCGTCCTCCCCTTCTTGGTCGTGGGTCCGTTCGTGGGACCGGTCATCGAGCGGGTGCGAGGTGGGAGGCGGGCCATCATGGCCGCTTCGGCGGTGGGCCGGGTGGTGGCCTGCGGGTTCATGGCTGCGGTCATCCACAGTCTGTGGTTGTTCCCGGTGGCGTTCGCCAGCCTGGTGTTCTCGAAGACCTATCTGGTGGCCAGAGCGTCCCTTGTTCCCAGTGCCGTCGAGCGCGACGAGGAGCTGGTGGAGGCCAACTCCAAGTTGGCCGTGGGATCATCGATCGCCACATCGCTGGCTGCTCTGGTGGGCGCCGGCATCTACAAGGTGTTTGGGTCGCCGACCGTGCTCCGCCTGAACATGGTCGTGCTGGCCGTCTGCGCCGTGCTGGCCATGCGACTGCGGCGGACACGAGCTGACCGTCTTTGCTCGTGGCCGTGGTCGACGACCAGGTCCCCCTCGACTGCGAACGCGGGCACCGCCGCTGCGGGCGGCCCGGAGCTCACCGACGCTGGGGGGGGACGGGTTCGATCCCGGCGGGAGCGGGGTAACGGCTCGCGTGCCCTACCCCCCGGTGGCCTGTTCCTGGCCGGCGTGGCCATGACCGCCATGCGGGCCGTCGCCGGTCTGATGACGGGACTGGTCATCTTCGCCTTTCGCCGTGACGGTGCTCCCCTGATCTGGTACGGACTGGTTGGCGTGGCCACTGTCGTCGGCAACCTGGGCGGCGCCACCCTGGCACCGCTCGTGCGTGACCGGGTGGCGGAGGAGCGCATCGTGCCCGCCGCGGCGATCATCATCGGCGGCGCCGCCGTGGCCGTCACACAACTGCGAATCGTGCATCGCTGGCCGGCAGCGCTCATCCTGGCGATGGCCGTCGGGGTAGCGGCGAGTGTGGCCAAGATGGCTTTCGACGCCATCGTGCAGCGCGATCCACCGGAGGTGGCCCGCAGCCGCCTGTTCGCCCGCTTCGAGGCCGTCTTCCAGCTCGGCTGGGTTCTTGCCGCCCTTGTCCCTGTCCTCATCCCCCTGTCGCTCATGGCCGGTTTTGTGATCGTGGCCGTGCTCACCCTGCTCGCCGGGATGATCTTCGGCGTCGGCTGGCACAAGGCCTGGGCCGGGACGCTGCCGCAGTGGTGGCCGGCCGGGGTCGGCTTGTCTCCGTCGCCGACAACGACCGGCCCGGCCACCCGCGGTCCGGGCCCGGTCGATCTGCGTCCTCCGTCCTCCATCGCCGGCCCGGTCGGCAACGCCCCGGTTGCCGACCCGCCCCGTGTTCACCCCGGATCACCTTGACCCCCCGGTCAGGGGCTACGCAACAGCCCAGCAACACCCTACGAGTGGTGGTCCTGGCC
>JALZAH010000262.1 GCA_030948425.1 Actinomycetota bacterium | reverse complement strand
GCGCTACTCGAGCAGGGAACGGATCCGGTCGGCCATGGCGGCGCGAAACAGAGCGTGGATGACATCGGTGGCGATCAGACCCAGCCGTTCGACCTCGGCCTCGATGGCGGCGGCATCAAGCTCGGGGCCGCTGGTGACCTGCTCGGTCAGATGATCGGCGGCCAGGTGGATGAACGCCTCGGCGGTATCCACCGCCGCTTGACGGGCCACGGCCACCGCCTCGAGCTGGGCCTCGACGGGGATGCCCATGCCCACCAGCTCCTCGGCCCGGCGCAGCACCGTCGGGCTGAGCACGACGATGGTGGTGTCGTCGACCACCTCGATCAAGTCGATGGACTCCGCCCGCTTGATGACCGCATCCCGGTCGTGGGCCTTGAACCGGCCGTCGAGGTCGCTCACCGTCGACTCGTAAGGTTCCTCCGGTCGGAACTGGTGCAGGACCATGGCCGCGAACGACCCCTCGGAGGCGATGACCTGGGCGATGGTGGCCAGGTTCATGCCCTGGTCCTGGAGCCGGCGGACCGCCTCCAGACGCTCGATGTGCGCCGGACCGTAGTAACCCGTCCGGCCCCGCAGCTCAGGCGCCGGGAGCAGGCCCTTGGCCTGGTACGCCCGTATGTTGCGCGTCGTCATGCGCAGGTGGGCGGCGAGCTCGTCGATGGTGATCTCCGGGTGCGCCACGGCTCCTCAGGCTAGCGGCGCAACAGGGCCGTCACCGAAGACCGGACATGGCCGGACCGCGCTGCTTACGAGATGCGCTCCCCGTAGTACGGACAGTGCCGGCAACCCGAATCGCAACAGGTGCCGCGCTCCCAGAGGAACAGAGCGGTGAGGACCGTCCAGCCAGTCGACGGGTCTACGTAGTTGGCCCGCCCTGCGGCCACCGCCCGGCGATGGTCGGCGATCACCGCAGCGCTGTCGGGGCGACCCCGGTCCAGGCGGTGAGGGTGAGGATCAACGAGGTGGTCGGGCAACGGCGGGACCGGCCGACCCGGTCCAAGGCCCTCGATGTGGCGGGGTGGTGACACGGCCCCGAAGCTCAGCGCCGGGTCGGGCGGAGGATGTCGGTGCCCAGGTACGGCACCAGGACCTCGGGGACGGCGACGGTGCCGTCAGGGCGTTGGCCGTGCTCGACGATGGCCGCCCACACCCGGGGGGTGGCCAGGCCAGAACCGTTGAGGGAGTGGACCAGCTCCACCTTGTGGCCGTCGCTGCGACGGAACCTGATCCCGCCCCGGCGCGCCTGAAAATCGGTGACCAGGCTGACCGAGCTCACCTCCAGCCATCGGTCAACCCCCGGGGCGTAGACCTCCAGGTCGTAGACCCGGGCGGCCGAGAACGTCAGGTCGGCGGCGCACAGCTCGACCACCCGGTACGGCAGCTCCAAGGCGACGAGAGCCTTCTCGGCGTCGGCCAGCAACGCCTGCAGCTCGGTCTCGCCGTCCTCGGGCGTGCACAGCTCGACCAGCTCGACCTTGTGGAACTCGTGGAGCCTTTGCATGCCTCGGGTGTCCTTGCCGGCCGCTCCCGCCTCCCGGCGCCAGCAGACGGTGTAGGCCATGGTCCGCAGCGGCAGGTCGGCTTCGGCGAGGATCTCCCCCTGGTACATGCCCATGAGGGCCACCTCGGCGGTGGGGACCAGCCACAGGTCGTCGTCGCGCAGACGGTAGGCCTGCGACTCGAACTTGGTCAGGTGACCGGTCCTGGTGATGACCTCCTCGCGCACGACGTGAGCCGGTGCCACCTCCTCGTAGCGGTCCCGGTGCAGGTCGAGGGCGAAGTTGACGAGGCCCCGCAGCAGACGGGCCCCGTCGCCGCGCAACAGCGAGAACATCGTCCCGCTCAGCTTGGCCGCCCGGGTCGGGTCGAAGATCCCGAGGCGCTCGGCCACCTCCCAATGCGCCTCCCAGGTCGCGCCGTCGTAGTCGGCCGGGTCGTAGCCCTCGGTGCGGGCCACCACGTTGTCAGCTTCGCCGGTGCCGTCGGGGGCAGCGTCGGCGGGCAGGTTGGGCAGGCGGGACACCACGTCGTCGAGCTCCACCTCCGTGGCCCGCAGCTCCGCTTCGAGAGCGTCGACGTGGGAGCGGGCCCGGCCCATGTCCGCCTTGGCGTCCTCCGCCTCCGTGGTCCTGGCC
>JALZAH010000249.1 GCA_030948425.1 Actinomycetota bacterium | reverse complement strand
CCGTCGACGCCGACTACGAGACGCTGCGCCGGAACATGGTCGCCCTCTTCGACGATCTGAGTATCAACAGACAGGCCGCAGCGGCATAGACAACATTTTGTCGATGGACGGCGGCAAGCGCCTAGGTGTCGCGGCCGACCCGAGCTTGGTGACCCTCCGGGTTGCGGTTGGGCGTTGGTCCGGGTCACGCCGGCGCCGAGCAGGCGGGAGGCGAAGACCACCTCGGTACTCCGGGTCTGCGGCCGCTGCAGGGTCACCTCCCCCGCGGTGATCTTGGCTCTCCTGTCGGCCCTGACACCGTCAACCTCCGTTCCGCGCGACACGCACGGCCCCCACTTGTTGGCACCGACCGCACCGATGCCGCGCCCCGGGGACGGGCGGTTACGCCTCCGAGGTCCCCTCAGGGCTCGCGCCGGGGGTTCGGGGTCGCCGCTGCGACGTTCCGCACCCACGTTGAGTCGCACGATCGAGCGTCGCGGCAACGTCCTTCAGGAGAGCGCTGTAAGCCTCCATCTGCATGATTGAGGCATCGACGATCGCCTCGAATACCCCCCGGATTAACACGCCGACAAAGCCCGGGAAGTCGATAGGGCCAACAATCCTCGGCCCGTCAGTCATCTCGGGACCCCACTCGACCGCGCCGAGTGAAAACCTCTTAGAAGTGCAGCTAGCCGGTCGCCGACCCCGACGTTCTCGTGGAGGCACGAAAAAGCGGAGTGGCGACCGTGCTCAGCGGCGGGCCGCAAGCCCCACAGCGCCGTCCACACGGTCATCGTCCATCGAAGAGGAGCCTCACTGCGGAGTGGTCCGATAGAGCACTGTACGACGGCCCACAGCAGACGCGCCACCTGTCGGCCTTCTCGGTCGACCGGACCGTTGATCTCTTCTTGGCGAACGGGCACGCGTGACGAAACTCCGGTCTGAAGACCTGGCGTCGCGCAGCCCTCCCATTGCCAGGAACGACCGACATGCGTGGATAAACGTACATATCACCGAGCACGGCTAGCATGGGCCCGGTGCCCAGATCCTCCTCCCGCCCCTCCCCCACCACTGCCCGGCGCCGTCCGGCGGGCCCATCGCTGGTGGAGCTGGCTGAGGACTGGCTGGCGGCCAAGGGCGCCATGGCCTCGGCCGCCCAGGTGCAAAAGGGCCACAGTGACCGAGCCCGGCGTGGCGACCTGGCCCGCTGGGGCCGTCTGTTGTCAGCCGGCAAGGGCATCCAGGGCGACGACGCCGTCGCCAAGCTCGATGTCGTCGCCGATCTCGTCTTGCTGTCGGTCCATGACTTGACAACGGAGCGGATCACCGCGGCGGTGGCCGAAGCCAAGCAGCACTGGTCGGAGCCGACGGTGCAACGGATGCTCTCCACGCTGCGGGGCTTCACCCGATGGCTGGCGCGCCAGGGCCACCTTGACGGCGATCCCTGTGAGGACGAGATGCTGCGGGCGACGTCGCGCGACCAGAGCCGGCCCCGGGCCTTGGCGCCCGAGGACGTCGAGGCCATGGCCACGGCGGCCGAGGAGGCGGCGTCGGGGCGCCAGAAGATGTTCTGGCCGACCCGTGACGTGGCCATCGTCCGCTTCCTGGCCGGCACCGGGGCCCGGGCCGAGGAGCTGTGTGGGGTGACCGTCGGCGATATCGACCGGCGGGCGGAGCGGCCCATCTGGCGGGTCAACGTTGCCAAGGGAGGCAAGCGACGCGACGTGCCTCTGGGCCGGCGGGTCGTGGGTGCGGTCGACGCCTGGCTGGACGAACGGCCGGCCGGGTCGCCGGCGGGGGTGGCGCTTCGCGTCCGCAAGGCTGATCCGCTGTTTGTGCGGGTGGACGGCCGGCCCCTGACCCCCAGCGGCCTGGACCGCCTGCTGCGGGTGTTGGCCCTGCGGGCGGCGGTGACCACCCCCGAAGGAGCCATGGCCCACGCCTTCCGCCACTCCTACGGGGTGACCCTGGCCCTGCGGGGTGTTCCCCAGGCGGTGATCGGCCAGCTCATGGGCCACGCCGACCCCCGGACCACCTCCATCTACACGACGGTGGCCAGCGGCGCCCTCATCGCCGTGCTCGACGACGCCGGTCTGTTGTAGTCCCCGACTCCGAGGGCTCCACCGGTGGCAGCGGAGTTCCTGACCGAGTCCCAGGCTCGACGCTACGGCCGATTCCAGGCCGACCCCTCCCCCGAGCAGCTCGAGCGGTACTTCTCCCTCGGTCCCGACGACCTGACCAATATCGGACGACGCCGGGAGGACTGGACCCGGCTCGGCTTCGCCGTCCAGCTGGGCACCGTCCGCTTCCTCGGCACCTTTGTGACCGGCCTGGACGAGACGCCGCCTTCGGTGGTGGAGCACATGGCCGCCACCCTGGGCGTGAGCCCGGCGGGATGGGCGACCTACGTGGGTTCGAGGGCCCGACTGGTTCACACCGCGGAGATCTCGCGCCTGTATGGCTACGCCAGCTTCGGCCACCCACCGCTGTCCGGCCGCTTCCTGCGCTGGCTCTACGAGCGCGTCTGGACCGGCGACGACCGCCCCACCGTGCT
>JALZAH010000219.1 GCA_030948425.1 Actinomycetota bacterium | reverse complement strand
CCCGCACGGTGGCCGCCGCCGACGCCCTCCTGCGCATCCCGATGGTGGCCACTCGCCACCCCGACATCGTGGTCCGCCTGGGCCGACCCTGGGCGTCCAAGGTGGTCAACCAGTGGCTCGATGCCCTCCCCGCATCCGTGCCCCAGATCCTCGTCGACCCCCACGCCACCTGGATCGACCCGGGGCGGCAGTCGACCCACGTCACCGGCGCCGACCCGACGGCGATGGCGACCGCCGTGCTGGCCGTCACCGGTCCTCCGCCTGGCGATCGGTCCTGGGTCGAACACTGGGCGGGGCTGGAGTCCATCGCTCAGGTCGCCATCGACGTGACCCTGGCCAGCGAGGACGCCCTCAGCGACCCGGCGCTGGCTCGCGGCCTGCTGGCCACGGTGGCCGACGACACCGTGGTGGTGGCCTCATCGTCGATGCCGGTGCGCGACGTCGAGTGGTGGGGTCGGCCCCGACCCGGTGTTCGGGTGGTGGCCAACCGGGGGGCCAATGGCATCGACGGGATGGTCTCCACCGCCATCGGCGTGGCGCTCGGTTCGGGTTTGCCGACGGTGGCCCTGCTAGGCGACCTGGCCTTCCTCTACGACGCCGGCGCCCTCCTGTGGGCCCGGGACCGGACCCTCGACCTGACGATCGTGGTGGCCGACAACAACGGAGGGGGGATCTTCTCCTTCCTGCCCCAGGCCACGGTGCTGACCCCCGACATCTTCGAACGGTACTGGGGGACCCCCCACAACCTCGATCTCGCCGCCGTGGCCGACGCTTACGGCGTCGCCGGCCAGCGGATCTTCGGGGTCGACGATCTGGCCGACGCCGTCAAGGGCGAGCCGGGGATCCGGGTGGTCGTCGCCGCCACCGACCGGGACGCCAACGTGGCCGTGCACGGCCGTCTCCACGCCGCAGTGGCGGCGGCCGTCTCCGCCAAGTCCGCCGGCAGCGTCGAGGACCTGGGAATCTGATGGCGCAACCTTCGTCGATGCCGGCGGCGCCAACGGAGCCCTCGGCGGCGGCCCCGGCGCTGGAGGTGGTCGACCTGGTCAAGCGCTACCCCAAGGCGGCGGTGAGCGCCGTCGACGGCATCTCCTTCGCAGTAGACCCGGGCGAGGCCTTCGGGCTGCTCGGGCCGAACGGGGCGGGCAAGACCACCACCATCGGCGTGCTCACCACCCGTGTGCGCCCCACCGGGGGACGTGCGTTGGTGGGCGGGATAGACGTTGTCGCCGACCCCGTGACGGCGCGGAGTCATCTGGCGGTGGTGCCGCAGCGCTCCAACCTGGACCGTTCCCTGTCGATCCGCGACAACTTGATCTTCCATGCCGCCTATCACGGGGTACCGGCAGGCGAGCGGACCCGTCGGGCCGACGAGTTGCTGGACCAGTTCGGATTGCTCGATCGAGCCAAGCAGAAGCCGGACTTCTTCTCCGGTGGCCAGTCCCAGCGGGTGATGATCGCCCGAGCTTTGATGCACGCCCCCCGGGTGCTGTTCCTGGACGAACCGTCGACGGGCCTGGACCCTGCCGCTCGACTCTTCGTGTGGGACAGGTTGCGTGAGCTCAAGGACCATGGTGTCACCGTCGTGCTGACCACCCATTCCATGGACGAAGCGGCGGCCCTGGCCGGTCGGGTGGGGATCATGGACCACGGCAAGCTACTGGCCCTCGACACCCCGACGACGCTGATTCGTTCGCTGCCGGGCCGGACCACGCTCGATCTCGCCGCCGACGGTGGCGAGCCCGCCGCTGAGCAGGGGATCCTGGCCGCGCTGAGTCGACTCCGCCACGTCGAGCGGGCGGAGACGGTCCGCGACGATGCCGGTGGGGCCGTCCCCGGAGCGCCGCTGCGCCTCCGGCTGTACGTGACCGGCGATGCCCCTGCATTGGTGGCTCCGGCGGCCACCGTGCTCAGCGAGGGGGGCATGCGACTGACCGAGGTGGCAATCGGCACCTCCACGCTCGAGGATGTGTTCATCCACCTCACCGGGCGGGCACTGCGATGACCGCCCCTACGCCGACTGGCGGGGCGGTTGTGGTCCCGGCCGACACGGCTGCTGTCAGCATGGGTCTTCAAGGCCAGGCCTTCCTTGCCGTGTTGCGCCGCGACCTCAAAGTCACCTCGCGCGAGCTACCGGCCTTCCTGGCTCAGGTGATCCTTCAGCCCCTGTTCCTGCTGTTCGTGTTCGGCAAGGTCCTTGGCGAGCTCGGCTACACCCAGGGCCATTATGCCCAGCTGTTGTTTCCCGGGCTCATAGCCCTGACCGCGGTGATCACCGGGATGCAGTCCCTGGCCTTCCCGCTCGTGGCCGAGTTCGGCTGGACCATGGAGATCGAGGACCGCCTTCTGGCGCCCATGTCCACGTCGCTGGTGGCAGGCGAAAAGGTGATCTTCGCCGCCCTGCGCGCCCTGGCCGCGTCGCTGATCATGATTCCCGTCGGCGTGATGGTGCTCGGGTCCATTCCATGGCGCTGGAACGGGCTCGGCCTGTTCGTCGCCGTCGTCGTGCTGGGCTCGTTGCTCGGTGCCGCCCTCGGACTGGTCATCGGCACCCTCGTCAGCCCCTCCCAGATCAGCATCGTGTTCTCATTGATCTTCACGCCGTTGCTCTTCACCGGTTGCAGCCAGTACCCATGGCCGTCGCTGTCGCGCCTCGAATGGTTCCAGGTCGTCACCGCCGCCAACCCCATGACCTACGTCAGCGAGGGCCTGCGAGGCGCCATGATCCCCCAAGTGCCCCACATCGCACCATGGATCTGCATCCTCGTCCTCTTGGTGTCACTGGCCGTGCTGCTCAGCATCGGCCGACGAGGCTTCTACCGGCGGACGACGAGCTGATCCGTCGCAGCTGGCGCCACCTCAGCTGAGCGGGCCGAGCAGCAGGAGCGAGGCCGGCCGTCAGGGTCAGGTCCGGTCATGGTCGAGCCGGGGGTGGCGCGCTTGACCAGGAGCTGCGCAACCGCCTCCCGCTACGTCGACCCCATGGTGACCATCCAGACGGTCGCCCTTTCGGTCCTGGCCGCAGCGGTGTCCCGGCACGGAGATGAGTGGATACGACCTGACGAACGGTAGGGTCCTCGACAAGGGCCACGACGTGTCAGAGCTCGGCGGGGTAGCCGTCGGGATGAGTGGAGTGCCACGCCCAGGCGGTGCGGACAATCTCGTCAAGCCCATACTGGGCACTCCAGCCCAACACCTCCTCGGCCCTGGTGTTGTCGGAGTACAGAGCCACCGGGTCCCCCTTGCGCCGGTCGGCGAGCTCCACGGCGATATCGGTACCGCTGGCCCGTCGGGCCGACTCGATGACCTCGAGGACCGACGAACCCCGGCCGGTCCCCAGGTTCACCGCCGTCGAGTCGTTGCCGGCCTCCAGGTACTCAAGGGCCCGCAGGTGGGCGTCGGCCAGGTCGACCACGTGGACGTAGTCGCGGATGTTGGTTCCGTCAGGAGTCGGATAGTCCGTGCCGAACACCCGCAGCGGCACCCGGCGCCCAAGTGCGGCGTCCATGACGAGAGGCACGAGGTTCAAGGTGACGGCCGAGTCCTCGCCGATGGACGCGTCCAGCGATGCGCCGGCGGCGTTGAAGTAACGCAGCGGCACCGACCGGATCCCGTGGCAGACGTCGTACCAGTGCAGGACCCGCTCCACCAGGGCCTTGCTCTCCCCGTAGGGACTCTCCGGACTGATCGTCTCCGCCTCGCTGACCGGAAGGCGCCCGGGGCTGCCGTACACCGCACACGTCGAGGAGAACACCAACTTGTCGACACCGCTGCGGCGCAGCGTCTCGAGCAGGCTGGTGGTACCCGCCGTGTTGTTCGTGAAGTATCGGCCGGGTTCGAGGACCGATTCGCCGGCTGCCTTGTAACCGGCGAAGTGGATCACCGAGTCGACGTCGTAGTCGGCGATGACCCTGGTCACGGTCTCGCTGTCGGCCACGTCGGCCTCGATCAGAGGGACGTCGCCGATTGCTTGGCGGTGGCCGAGCTCCATCGAGTCGACGATGACCACGTCACGGGCGCGCTCGACGAGGTGGGCAACGGTGTGCGAACCGATGTAACCGGCGCCGCCGGTCACCATGATGGTCATGGCCGCCAGTGTTGCCGGGCCACCGTCGCCCTGCACGTCTGACGGTGGGCTCAGCGACGGGTGGCGGTGATCAGCTGAACGATCCCGCCGCTGAGCAGCCGACGCTCCACTGCGTCGAAACCCGCGTCTCGGACCTGGTCGAGCAGGTCGGCCAGCGGGGGCAGGTAGGCCACAGAGCGAGGTAGGTACCGGTAGGCGGCCCCGTCGGAGAGCATCCCGCCGAGGCGAGGTACAACGTGGCCGAAGTACACGGCGTGGCCGGTGCGGATCACCGGGTTGGCGGGCGTGGCCACGTCCAGCAGGGCGATGCGCCCGCCCCGTCGAAGGACGCGGGCCAACTCGGCGAGCAGGGGGTCGAGGGCGACGAAGTTGCGGAGGGCGAATCCGCTGACTGCCCCATCGAGGTGGCCGTCGGCGAACGGCAGGAACAACCCGTCGCCGTGGACCAGTGGGGCGGAGGTGCGGGCATGGGCCAGCATCCCCGCCGACAAGTCGATTCCGACCGGTCGGTAGCCGGCCCGGGCCAGGTCCCGGCACAGGTCGCCGGTCCCGCAGGCCACGTCGACGACGGTGGCGCCGACATCGACGGTGAGCGAGGCCACGGTGCGCCGACGCCATCCCCGATCCATCCCGAAGGTCATGAGCCGGTTGACGAGGTCGTAGCGGGGGGCGATCGTGTCGAACATCGATCGGACAGCACTGGCCTTGGCGCCCCCGGTGGGCAGCGGGGGAGCGCTCGTCATCCCTCGTAGTAGCGGAAGACGGCCTCGGCCACACACGCCGGCTTGGTGCCACCCTCGGTCTCGAAGGTCAGCTGGTAGGTGGCCTGCACCCCGCCACTGACCGCCTCCACGGTGGCCAGTTGGACGCCGAGGCGGACCCGTGAGCCCACCGGAACTGGAGACGGGAACCGCAGCTTGTTGAGTCCGTAGTTGACGCCCATGGCCACCGCGTTGACGGCGATTACCTCGCCCATCAGGGCCGGGGCCAGTGACAGGGTGAGGTAACCGTGGGCAATGGGACCCCCGAACGGCCCGGCCTTGGCCCGCTCCACGTCGACATGGATCCACTGGTGATCACCGGTAGCCTCCGCAAACTGGTTGACCTGCTCCTGGGTCACCTGGTGCCACTCGCTGTAGCCCAGATGGTCGCCCACCTTGGTCTGCAGACCTTCGATGCCATCGACCGTCGTTGTCATAGACCCAGAGTACCCAGGGCGGTGGACCGCCCCGCCACATCGGACCTACTTGAACCAGGTCTTGCGGTACTCGCGACTCTGGGGGTGGAGGAGCAGCGCGAGCAGAGCCACGTAGAACAGCAGGTTGATAAGCCCGGCACCACGGAACACCAGGATCAAGAACACGACCATGACGGCGGTCAGCGCCACGCCCAGCCAGTAGCCCCACTTCTTCTCGTTGGCGATGCCCCATCCCGCCGCCACCGGGCCGAGGACCAGGATGAGGCCCAAGCCGTGGAAGATGAAGCCGTAGCCGTCGATCAGGCCCAGCACGGCGTTGATGTACATCACGATGGTGGCGATGAAGAGTGTCTGAGGCTGGGTCTTGTCGACCCAACGGTTGGCGGGCATGGTCCCAGTCTGGCAGTCGTCGCCCCCTATCAGGTGCCAGCCCGGCGGGTGTCTGCGACACGGGAGACCAGCTGACCACAGGCGGCGTCGATGTCGGTGCCCCGGTTGCGCCGCACGGTGGCGTTGACCCCGGCGGCGACCAGGTCGTCTCTGAAGGTCGTCACCCGGGCGGGCGGCGTTCCCCGGACCGGATAGCCGGGCGTCGGGTTGAGGGGTATGAGGTTGACGTGGGCGCCTAGGGGCCCGGCCAGCTCGGCCAGCTCGGCGACGTCAGTGGCCCGGTCGTTGACCCCGTCGATGAGCGCCCATTCGAAGCTGAGCCGCCGGCCCTTGGCCACCAGGTAGGTAC
>JALZAH010000198.1 GCA_030948425.1 Actinomycetota bacterium | reverse complement strand
CAGTGGAACCAGGCTCCCGAAGCATCTGTCGCCACGACCACGGTGGTCGTGGAGATCGTCATGAACGCTCCTGAGATCACAGTGCTGCCACGTGTGGCCCGTTCAACACCAGCCACCTAGAAGGGCTCTCCGGCAAGCATTTGACCCTCCCCCCACCGACCGGACACTGATCCAGCTTCTGTGAAGAGAATCAGCCTTGTAAGCGCCGCCGGGCTCTCATGCGGCGAGCTTCTTGAGGGTGACTTGGTAGCCGAGGTCCTGGAGTTGTTGGACGAGTCGGTCCTGGTGGCGAGCGGTGTTGCCCCGGCGGACGAAGTAGTCGCCGCCGAGATCGTCGTAGTCGGCGTTGTTGGCGAGCAGGTGCCAGCAGATGACGAGGATCGAGTGGCCAACGGCGACCGCCGCCTTCTTCTTGCCGATGCGTCGGGCCAGTCGCCAGAACTGGGCTGACAGGTAGGTGTCCCGGGAGCGGGCCGAAGACCACGCGCACTGGTTGAGCATGTCGGCCAGCCACACGTTGCCCTTGTTGGTCTTGCCGGAGTGGCGCTTGCCGCCAGTGATGTTGTTGCCCGGAGCCAGGCCGCCCACGACGCCAGGTGCCCGGCGGTAGGAAAGCGCGACATGTCCGCTCCGATCTCGGCGATGATCGTCTCGGCCGCCCGCTTGCCCACCCCGGTGATGGTGTCGAGGTGGTCACGGGCCCGCTCGAAAGGGGCCGTCACCGCGTCGACCCGCTGGTCCAGCTCGGCGATGGCCTTCTCGAGGTGGCCGGCGTGGTCGAGGCACAGCCGGATGAGAAGGTCGTGGTGGTCACGGAACCGACCCCGCAGGGCCTGGCGCAGCTGCGGAATCTTGCTGCGCAGCCGGCCCTTGGCCAGCTCGGCGAGCACGTCGGGGTCGCGCTCGCCGGCGACGAGTGCGCCCAACATGGCCCGGCCCGAGACCCCGAGCACGTCAGAGGCGACCGAGTCCAGCTTGATGCCGGCGTCTTCGAGGGTCTTGTGGATGCGCTGGCACTCGGCCGCGTGCTCCTGGATCAACCGCTTGCGGTAGCGGGTGAGGTCGCGCAGCTCCCGGATGGCTGGCAGCGGCACGAAGCTGCCCCGTAGCAGGCCGTGCTCCAGCAGCTCGGCCAGCCACTCGGCGTCGGCCACGTCGCTCTTGCGGCCCGGGAGGATCTTGACGTGACGGGCGTTGACGAGCTTCAGCTCGAAGTTCCGCTCCTCCAGCACGTACCACACCGGCTTCCAGTACGACCCAGTGGCCTCCATCACGACTTCCGTGACGCCCTCGGCTGCAAACCAGTCGGCCATCGCCTCGAGGTGGACGGTGAAGGAGCTGAAGGTGCGTGTCTCCTTGCACCGGCCCTTGCCGCCCGGCCCTGGCGTGCGCACACAGGCCACCACCTCGTCCTTGCCGATATCCACACCGGCGCAGCGCTCCACCAACAGTTCCACTCCGTGCCTCCTCGTGCTCGTCGGGTTGGGGCGGGACCGGCGGGGTCGACCGATCAACGATGCTGTGAGGCGTGTTCGGGACAACAGTTCGTGGTGCCGGGAAGACCCCAGGCGTCAGTCTGTGACTCGGGCTCATCCGCACCAAGGACAAGCGAGCTCAGCCGGGCCCACTCACGATTCTCATCCGTTGTGGCGGCCGAAAGCCATGGGCGTCTGTGACGAGATCGACTCGGGCGTAGAGCAGCGCGTCGGGCACCTCGGCCTGCACGGCGGCCAGGACGTCACGTGCCGTACCGAGCTGGGCGGCAGTCGGCGCAGTGACGTCCATGGGCACAGCCCTCTCCCAGAGCCGCTCGATCACGCCCTCCCCGCCGGCGAGCAGGGGACCGATCCGCACAGCGTGGCTGAAGTCGCCCTCGATGAACACGAGCTTCGTCTCGCCCTCGCTGTCGATACTGGCCATGTACGGCTGGACCATGACGGTCTGCCCCCGATCGACAAGACGTCGAACGTGGGCGACGGCCACAGAATGTTCCTCTGGCTGATACCGGGCGGTCTGACGGCCGCCGGCAGAGATCGATGGCTTGACGACGAACTCGTACGGTGGCGGTGCCCACCTCTCTGCGTCAACGACCCACTCGGTTGGCACGATCGGAACACCTCGGGAGGCCAGGGCTTGCAGGTACGTCTTGTCGATGTTCCACTCGATGGCCGAAAGGGGGTTCATCAAGGTCGTAGCTCGTGCCGTGCGCCGAGCCCACGTCAGGAACTCCTGCGGTCGATCGACGGAGTCCCACGTGCTGTTCGTGACCACGAGGTCGAAGGGCTGCCAGTCGAGGTCCTCGTGATCCCAAGAGATCGATATGGCGTCGGCTCCTGCGTCCACGAGCGCAGCAGACAGCAGCGGCCAGTCTGGATCGGGATAGATGTCCGTGGTCTCAGCGCCGTCGAAGGCGCGGCAACCCGCTATGGCCACCCGGGGGCGCGTGGAACGCATCAACCCAGCATGGTGCCCACCCACGCTCTATCGGATCGAAATTGCGCTGGCGGCCGAGCACTGGGTCCCTGTGGGGCGGCCTCAGCCGGAGCTGTCGCATGCATCCCAACGGCCGCGCGTTCCGTCGCTCCGCCAAGTGGACGCCGAGCCGGACCCCGCTGACGACAACCGTCGCCTGTCCCTAAAGAACGGCAGGCCCCCGGAGTCGAGGGCGCCCAGAACGCCGG
>JALZAH010000178.1 GCA_030948425.1 Actinomycetota bacterium | reverse complement strand
GGTCTGGGCAGTTTGCGTCTCGAGCTCCGTCGGTGCAAACGTGCGTCTCCGTACGAAAGGCTACCGATCGCCGGGAGGCGGACTTGTCGGCTGGAACGCTTCTGCGATGAAGGTGTTCGTCACCGGCGGTACCGGAGCGGTCGGGCGCCACGTCATCCCGGCTCTGATCGCCGCGGGCCACACGGTCAGCGCCCTGGCCCGGACGACGGAGAAGGCGGCGATGGTGACGGAGCAGGGGGCGACCCCGCAGTCCGTGTCGATCTTCGATCGGGCGGCGCTGACGACGGTGTTCACCGGTCACGACGCCGTCGCCAACCTGGCGACCTCCATCCCGCCCATGGCGCACTTCTTCCGCGCCAAGGCGTGGCGGGACAATGACCGGGTGCGCAGCGAGGGTTCCGCGGCGGTCGTCGACGCCGCTCTCGCCGCCGGCGTCAGTCGCTTGGTGAAGGAGTCGGTCAGCATGTTCTACCCCGACCGAGCTCAGACCTGGATCGACGAAGACGTGCCGACCGACTCGTACCCCATCGCCTTGGCGAACATCGCCGCGGAGGTGAACGCCAAGCGGTTCGGCGAAGCTGGAAGAACCGCCGTCGTGCTGCGCTTCGGGGTGTTCTACGGCCCGGGCGCTGCCCACAGCGAAGTGATGCTGGCCCAAGCCCGGCACCACATCGGCTTCGTTCTGGGGTCACCGGACAGCTACATCTCTTCGATCCATGTGGCCGACGCCGCTTCCGCCGTCACTGCCGCGCTGCACGCACCGGCGGGCACCTACAACGTTGTTGACGACGAGCCCCTGACCAAACGGGACTACGCGGCGGCGCTGGCCGCCGCCACCGGCAAGACCATGTGGCTGAGGGGGCCGGGCCGCGGCGCCCTGATCTTCGGCGACCGCGTTACGTCGCTCACCCGGTCCCTGCGGGTCAGCAACCGACGGTTCCGGGAGGCGACCTGCTGGGCACCTCGCTATGCCAACGCCCGTGACGGTCTGATAGCCACGGCACAAGTCCTGCAAGGGTCCCGGTAGGTCGGCCCCTGGGACCCTTGGCTAGTCCCTGGCTGGTCCAGATCACCAGGCCGGCGGTCCCGTCGTAGGGAAAGAAGGCGTCCAGATCGCCGATCAGGGTGTCGTCGTCGCCTGGCCTCGTCCCAGGCCTCGATGAGCTGACGGGCCGCCGACACATCCGCGCCGTCAAGCTCAAGGGCGACGGCATGGACGAGCACCTGCTGGCGGCTCAATTCGACGACTGAGCGAGTTGCACCTGCCAGCCGGCACCTTCGGACCGCACCACCGGCGCCGTGATCCCCGCGTCTGCCATGACAGCCACGGTAGATCGGATGGCGGGTTGTACGTTGCACGCGACCATCCATAGGAGGCCACGATGAGCCGCCAGATCACCACCGTCCTGTCCGACATGTCCTACCTGGAGTGCCCGCGCTGGCATGACGATCGCATCTGGGTGGCGGACTTCTACACCCAACGGGTCCTCTCTGCCGCCGAGGACGGCTCTGATGTGCGGGTCGAGGCGGAGGTGCCTCAGCAGCCCTCCGGCCTGGGCTGGCTGCCCGACGGCCGACTGCTGGTGGTGTCCATGCGCGATGCCACGCTGCTGCGCCGGGAGACCAACGGGGATCTGGTCGTCCATGCCGACCTGACCGGATTCGTTGGTGGACACCCCAACGACATGGTCGTCGATGCCCAGGGGCGGGCGTACATCGGGAACTTCGGCTTCGATCTCATGAGCGGAGCCTCGTTGGAGCCGACCGGCCTGCTCCGCGTCGACCCCGACGGCAGCGTCACTGCGGTGGCCGACGATCTGTGGTTCCCCAACGGCAGCGTGATCTCCGATGACGGGGTGCTGGTGGTCGACGAGACGTTCGGCAACCGGATCACCGCGTTCGACATCGGCGACGACGGGACCCTGAACAACCGCCGGGCGTGGGCCACCTTCGGGAACCTGCCGACCACCCGCGACGTCGGCGCGGCAATCGGTCAGCTTGTCGTCGCCCCCGACGGGTGCTGCCTCGACGCCGAGGGTGCCATGTGGATCGCCGACGCCGCCCACGGCCGGGTCTTGCGGCTGCGCGAAGGAGGCGAGATCGTCGAGGAGATCCTCCCTGGTTCCGGGGTGTTTGCGTGCATGCTCGGAGGCGCGGACGGGCGCACCCTGTTCCTGTGCTCGGCCCCAGACTTCGATGAGCACGCCCGCGCCGCCGCCCGCGATGCCAGCCTCCTCGCCGTACGGGTCGACATCGCCCACGCTGGTCGCCCCTGATCGCCGCGGCCGGCTCAGGGCCCCACCGCCTGGGTGGTGGCGCCACCGGCAGCCACTTGTGTATGGACGGGATCGTGGCCCTGGCCACCCTGGGGCAACCGTCGCCGGGCAGGCAAGTGCCGTCCGTCTCATCGACAAGCGTCGAGGATCCGGTTCCAGACGACAGAGGTACGATGCCGGAGCAACCGACCGAGCAATGACCTCCTGAGGGGGCGCAGTGGCTGAATCCATCACCATCACCGACAACCGCACCGGCGAGAGCGTGGAAGTTCCGATCGCCGACGGCGGTGTGTCTGCGGATGCGTTCCGCAAGCTGCTCCCCGGCATCTGGTTCCACGACCCGGCGTTCATGACCACGGCCGTGGCGTCGAGTGCCATCACCTACCTCGACGGTGAGGCGGGGATCCTGCGCTACCGCGGCTACCCGATCGAGCAGCTGGCCGAGCAGTCCACCTACCTTGAGGTGGCCTACCTCCTCCTCAACGGCGAGCTGCCCACCACTGACGAGATGGACCGCTGGACCGAAAGGGTTCGTACCCACACCTACATCCACGAGAACTTTCGCAAGCGGTTCTACGAGGGCTTCCACTACGACGCCCACCCCATGGGGATTCTGGTATCGGGCATGGCTGCACTGTCGACGTTCTATCCCGAGGCCAAGCAGGTCACCGATCCCGAGACCCGTCAACGCCAGATCGTCCGTCTGATCGCCAAGGCCCCGACGATCGCCGCTGGCGCCCACCGCTTCAGCCAGGGAATGCCGTTCGTGTACCCGGACAACGCCCTCAGCTTCTGCGAGAACTTCCTGGCCATGATGTGGAAGGTCGCCGAACCCCACTACGAGGTCAACCCGGTGCTGTCGCGTGCCCTCGAGGTGCTGTTCATCCTGCACGCCGACCACGAGCAGAACTGTGGCACCTTGGCCATGCGCACCATCGGCTCCTCCCATGCCGACCCGTATTCGGCGGCGGCCGGGGCGGCCAGCGCCCTGTACGGGCCTCGTCACGGCGGGGCCAACGAGGCGGTGCTGCGCATGTTGGGCGAGATCGGCTCCATCGACAACGTCGATGCCTTCATCGCCGGCGTGAAGGAAGGCAAGGGCAAGCTGCAGGGCTTCGGCCACCGGGTGTACAAGAACTACGACCCGCGGGCCAAGATCATCAAGAGGGTCGCCGACCAGGTCTTTGAGGTCACCGGCAAGGGCCGGCTCCTCGACATCGCCCTCAAGCTCGAGGAGGCGGCCCTCTCCGATGACTACTTCGTGTCCCGGAAGCTGTACCCCAACGTTGACTTCTACTCCGGTCTGATCTACGAAGCGATGGGCTTCCCGTCTGAGATGTTCACCGTCCTCTTCGCCATCCCTCGCACCGCCGGATGGCTGGCCCACTGGCAGGAGATGCTCGAGCAGGACTCCAAGATCTACCGGCCCCGCCAGCTGTGGACCGGATCGGACGTACGGGACTACGTGGCGGTCGAGAAGCGCTGAGCGGGGCCGTTCATCACCGTGGGGGCAGGTTGTCGGCCTGAACAGTGGTTATGCAGGCCATCTCGACGATGTCGCTGGCGCTGCAACCGCGGCTGAGATCGTTCATGGGGTGAGCCAGGCCCTGGAGCACGGGGCCCAGGGCGACAGCGCCGGCCAGCCGCTCGGCCAGCTTGTAGGCGATGTTGCCGGCTTGAAGGTCCGGGAACACCATGACGTTGGCGCAACCAGCGACCGGGCTGCCTGGTGCCTTGGTGGCGGCCACCGCCGGCACCAGGGCGGCGTCGCCCTGGAGCTCGCCGTCGAGGCGCAAGGCCGGACAGCGAGCGCTGACGATGCGGGCCGCCTCCGCCACCTTGGCGGCGTGGGGATGCTCAGCGCTGCCCTTGGTCGAGAAGCTGAGCAGTGCCACGCACGGCTCAGCGTCGAGGAACTGGCTGGCGCTGCGGGCCCCGGCGATGGCGATCTCCGCCAGCTGCTCGGCACTCGGATCGGGGATGACACCGCAGTCGGTGAACATGAGCGTCCCGCCGGCTCCGAGGCTCTGGTCAGGGAAGATCATGAGAAAGAAGCTTGAGATCAGACCGGCGCCATCGGCCGCGCCGATGCCATGAAGGGCGGCTCGGACCGTCTGGGCCGTGGTGGCGATCGCCCCGGCGACGCACCCGTCGGCGTCGTCAGCGTCGACCATGAGCGCCCCGAACAGCAGCGGCTCCTTCACCGCCGTTAGCGCCTCGTCCTCGCTCAGCTGGCTGCCCGCCCGGCGATGTCGGTAGCGCACGGCGTAGGCCTCGGCGTGCGCCGCTATCAGGGTCTCGTCGACGAGCACGGGTAGAGCGAGCCGCTCGGTGCGCAGCTCATCGACAGCCGCACGCACCCGGGGGTCGCTCGACTCTGGGAAGACGATGCGACGCGGCCGAGCGCGAGCTCTGGCCCGGATGGAAGCCCGGACGTCGGTCACCGGGCTGTTGCCCGCCACAGAACCTCGTCGATGGTCACGGCCACCAGGTGGGTCCGCTCGCCTCCCTCGACCTCGCTCCGACCGTCCTGGAGCGGCTGTTCGAGCTGCGGCGCGGCGAGAGCGCTGAACATCCCGGAACAGTACCCGGTCCGTGGGGGGCTGGCGACTCACGATGGCATCGACACCCTGTCCGGCCACCAACGGGCCACGGCGGCCATCTCGGTGGCTCACCTTGGCCTTCAGAACGTACCGACGGGTAGTGATGATGCGTGAGGGCGGGGGTGCTAGAACACAGGTGCCCGGCAGTGGTCCTCGACGATCCGGGCGGAGGGAACGACGACCCGATGAGCGACCAGAGCACGACCTCGGTGTCCACGGGTGGCGACACCGCCGCCGACTCCGTCTCCGATTCGACCGGGGAGACCCGGACTGCGACCGGATATCAGCTGAGCGACGCAGCCGGACCCCTCGGTGCGGATGCGCTCCGCCGCCTTGATGCTTGGTGGCGTGCTGCGAACTACCTGTCAGTCGGGCAGATCTATCTTGTCGACAACCCTCTCCTGACCCGCCCCCTGAGCGCCGAGGACATCAAGCCTCGCCTCCTCGGCCACTGGGGGACGACACCCGGTCTGAACTTCATCTACGCCCACGCCAACCGGTGCATACGCGAGCGCGATCTGGACGCGGTCTACGTGATGGGACCCGGACATGGAGGGCCGGGACCCAACGCCTGCGCCTGGTTGGAGGGGACCTACACGGAGCGGTACCCCTCCGTGGGCTTGGACAGCGAGGGCATGCGGCGACTCTTCAGGCAGTTCTCGTTCCCCGGCGGGGTGCCCAGTCACGTCGCTCCGCAGACCCCCGGGTCGTTCCACGAGGGCGGCGAGCTCGGCTATTCACTCCTCCACGCGTTTGGCGCGGTGCTGGACCACCCGGACCTGACCGTTTTCTGCGTCATCGGCGACGGCGAAGCTGAGACCGGCCCGCTGGCCGCAAGCTGGCATGCCAACAAGTTCTGCAACCCGGCCCGCGACGGGGCGGTCGTGCCCATCTTGCACCTGAACGGTTACAAGATCGCCAACCCGACGATCCTGGCTCGCATCCCCGAGGCCGACCTCCTCTCGTTGCTACAGGGCAACGGCTACGACCCCTGCGTCGTTGACGTCCCACTGGGATCGAACCCGGCTGACGCTCACCAGGCGTTCGCCGCCGCCCTTGACGCCTGCCTGGACGCCATCGCGGCCATGCAGCGCCGGGCCCGCGTCGATGGTGGCGTCGACCTTCCTCGCTGGCCGATGATCGTCCTGCGCTCCCCCAAGGGGTGGACCGGGCCGAGCAAGGTGGACGGCCGGCAGGTGGAGGGCACCTTCTGGGCCCACCAGGTCCCCATCGCCGCAGCGCGCGACAACGAATCCCACCGCCATGCCCTGGAAGGCTGGATGCGCTCCTACCGGCCTGAAGAGCTCTTCGACGAGCACGGTGGACCCGTGCCCGAGCTGACCGGCTTGGCCCCCGAGGGCGACCGCAGGATGAGCGCCAACCCGGTGGCCAACGGTGGGATGCTCGTGCGGGCCCTTGAGCTCCCGGACTTCCGCGACTATGCGGTTGACGTGGCGAAGCCGGCGACGACCTCGCACTCGGCCACCCAGGTGCTCGGCGGGTGGCTGCGTGACGTCATCGCCGCCAATCCCCGCAACTTCTTGCTCTTCGGGCCCGACGAGGTCGTCTCCAACCGGCTCGCAGACGTG
>JALZAH010000118.1 GCA_030948425.1 Actinomycetota bacterium | reverse complement strand
GGGAGGTAGCGGCCAAGGCCGCCCGCCAGCGGTCCGCTGCCGCTCGGACGAGATGGTTCCAGGGGACCTCCTGGAGGCCGGGAGCGCGCGCAAATCGAGGCGGGACGACGGTTGTGCTTGAGGAGTGGGCGGACCCTGAGCACAGACTGTCCCGGCAACCGCCGGGGCCGGGGTCCCCCCTGGGGTGGCCTCGGTGGTTGGTGGGGCAGTGCGGGGTTCGGGGTGAGGGCCCCGCTGGTCAAGCAGAAGCTTCGTCCCGCCGGACTCCTGCGCCCCCGGTCGTGTGCCCATGGATCGTGGTGAGGACGACGCGTTAGGTGAGGGTGCGGTGGCGGCCGTTGAGGTGGGTTGCCCAAACCGTGCGGGTAGACGAGGGCGGTGGTGCCGGCTCGGTCGGCGAGTTGCGGGTGGACGCGGACGCCGACACGGTGAGGGCGGCGGCCTTCGCTTCCGAATCAGGTTGAGGAGGACTTCCGGCTGCGGCCAGTCGCGCGGCGGCACCGTCGTGGCCGGCGGCACCGAGGTTCCCGATGGTCCCCTCGAGGGCGGGACGGCGTGGGGCAGCGGCTCAGGTTGCTGGTCCCCGGATGTCGATCCGGCGACCAAGGCGGCGCCCGTGGCTAGATGCCCAGGACTGCCGGAGGCCGCCACCGACGAGGGGCTGGTCGGCAGCCCCAGCGGAGCCTGCCGGCCAGTGGGTCGGCAACGTTCGTCATGATCCGGCCGGTGCGCCTGGCAGGCCAACCAGACGGCTGCGGCGACCCAGACCAGACACCAGACACGTCTGGTCACCAAAAAAATCTTGAGAAAGGCCCCAGACCAGACAGCAAACCAGACAGCAAACCAGACACCACGGGCGCACAGTCCCCCCCATGACGATCATCTTCGCTCTCTGGTTCCGCCGGTGCCGAGGCTCGCAGCTCATCGTGCCTCTGGCGGCAGTGGGAGGCGCCGCACCCATCCTGGCGATCCTCGACCCGGGCGAGATCTCAACCGGGGCGCCGGGGTCATTGCAACTCGGCGTCGTCGAGCGGCGCCACTGCGACCATGACGGCGGGATAACCGATCCGAGGATGTGGCGATACTCGGGAAGGTCAGCGGCGCCGCGCACGGGCTCTCGATGGAACCCTTCTAGCACTCAACCACTGGCGCGACCGGGCGCCTGGTCCCGCCGCCCACCCGGTGAGCGAGAGCCGCCACCTTTGAGGGAGCCGGGCGACGGAACGGAGGAGACCGAAGATGCTTCGGATCAGCACGACCTCAAGGTGGCGGGTCCATGGGACGGCTGACGGCGGACCAGGTAGCGGCATGGCTGCAGGCGTCCTGTGAGGGTCAAGCCCTACCGATCCGGGTGACGGATCCCGACGTCCTCGGACGCGTAGCGGCGGTGCTGCCCACCCACAGCGATCTCATCAGAACAGCGCAGCTGGAGCCGCCTACCGGCCGAGTGGAGCGTGGACTCGGCAACCAAGACGGTGGAGGCTCGCCTGCAGCTCGTGAACACGTCTAGACCTTCCAGATCACGTCGACCCGCGCCGGGTTGAAGCGGTTGTCCGCCCTGGTAGTAGGGGCGATGATGATGCGGTCGACGATCTGCCCGAGCACCGCTCGCCGCTGCTCGAGGTCGAGCTCCGGCCATTGCCGGCGCAGGATGCCGCCCCTGGGCAGTTCGACGGTCGAGGTCAGCGTGACAGCAGCGAGGGCGGCCCGAGCCTCAGCGAGCCGCTGCTCCAGAGGGTCGCGAGCCGCTGCGAACATCGAAGGCGTCAGCGTGCGCTCCACGTAACGGTCCCTGGTCAACTCCTCGAGGGCGGCCTCGTCCTCTGCGATGGCCCGCTCAAGCTCCACAGACCCGTGGGCTGCCTCGCTGCGGCGGGCGATGGCGTCGGCCAGCTCCGGCCCGTCGAGGCGCAGGAGAACCGCCTCGGTGATGAGGTCATCGAGCGGGCCGGAGGCGATGCCTACCCGGTTGCACCCGCCCCGGTCGATGGAGCAGTGGAAGCGGGGATAACGGTGCCCCTTGCGGTAGACCGGCCGGGCGGTGAGCTGAGTCCCACAGTCCCCGCAGTAGACGAACCCGGATAGGAGATACGTGCGCGAGTTTCCGGTGGCGTTCAGGCGCCGGTCGCTGCGGTTGAGCACGGTCCGGACCCGGGTCGATTGAGACAGCGTGATGATGGGCGGCCACACTGCGGTAGTTCGCTGGCCATGGTGCTCGCGTTGGCCTGCGATTCGCGCCGAGCACAGCAGGCGCTTCACAGTGGTCCCTGACCAGGCAGCGCCGGTCAC
>JALZAH010000078.1 GCA_030948425.1 Actinomycetota bacterium | reverse complement strand
TCACGTTCAACCTCTTCGGCCCCAATGACGCCACCTGCACCGGGCCGGCGGTGTTCACCTCCACCGTGACCGTCGACGGTTCCGGGAGCTACAACTCGGGGTCCTTCACCGCCGTCGCCCAACCGGGTATCTACCGCTTCGTGGCCTCCTACAGCGGTGATGCCAACAATGCCGCCGTCGGGCCCACGGCCTGTGCTGACCCGGCCGAGTCCGTGGTGGTGAGCCCGACCACCACGTCCACGTCCACCACATTGCCGTCGACCACCACGTCCACGTCCACCACCCTGCCGTCGACCACCACGTCCACATCGGTTCCCCCGAGCGCCACCTGCGACGCGGTGAAACCGGCGCCGACGGTCGGGCCACCGACGGCCCAGGCCAACCCCAGTGCCGTCCAGGCGGGTGACGACACCAGCGTCACCGGCGCGGGCTTTTCCCCCGGCGACTCGCTCGGCCTGACCCTGTGCAGCAGTCCGGTCAACTTGGGCACCGTCACCGCCGATCCTGCCGGAAACATCGTGACCACGGTGAGGATTCCCGCCGGCACCACCGTCGGGACGCACGCCATCCTGGTCACCAATGCCGACCGCTCCCGGATCGCCATCGCCAGCCTCACGGTCATTGCGCCGTCCAGTAGCGCCCCCGGTACCGGTACCGGTACCGGTACCGGTGGGACCAGCAGCAATGGTGGTGGCCCACTGGCCCGCACCGGCGCGGATGTCGCATGGATGGCAGGCTTCGCCGTCCTGGCGCTGCTCCTCGGGTTGTTCCTGGTACGTGCCGCTCGGCTCCGTCTCTACTCGTTGCCTGGAACCGCCGACAACTCTGGGAACCAGACATCGGCGACCCCCCCGAGGTTCAAGCGCTCCGGCCCCAGCGGTCAGCCAGGGACGGTCTTGGATGCGTCGCAGGGTCGTGTCGGCCCCGAGGGGTTCCACTTCCGTGGCCTGAAACGACGCCCGTGAGAGAACTCGGATGAGGCGTGACCGTGGGCGACCTGCCGAGTGTGGGACCAGAAGAGAGAGCCGCAATTTCAACAAAGGTGTTGCCGGTGCCGAGACGCCTGGCAAACACCACTTGCCATCGACTACATGACAGACTCGCAAACAAATGGAGGAGTGAAGATGGGAAGCGAAAGCTTTGATATTGTCGGGATACCGGATTTCGACCAACGACGACATGGCCTTCCGAAAGACGGCTCTATGTACTGCGCCCCCACCGCGACCTTCAACGACGTATACTTCATGGGCACGCATGGATATCCGGAGCTGCTCAATCACCCCCTCGATCCGGGCAATCTCCTGCTGAAGAACAACCCGTACCTGGCGATCACATGGCGCATCTCTCTCATGGGTTCCTACGACCATACGGATCCGGTGCAGGGCGGAGGCCAGTCTGGCACGATAGACTACATCTCGTCGCTCTCCAATAGGTACTTCACCGTCTACAGCTGGTGGAAAAGCGGCGGCGTCCCGAAGCCCGACGCGATGAGGTCATGGATGCAGTTGGGCGGCCGGGTCACTTTTGGTTATGGGCGCTACACCAACCCCGGCGACTCAGCCAAGAACCGTGACGGCGGCCACTGCGTGACGATGAGCGGGCTGACGACCAGGGACGGGATGCACGAGGTTCGCTACTCCGACCCCGCGTCGGACGAGACGGTCCCTGACCTGGACAAGCAGTCGCCGAGCGCGACCACGAGCTACAACCTGCATGCTGAGTACGCCGATTTCGACGGTGACACCTGTGTGCTGTATGGGCTCGGCACCAAGCCAACCATGCCGCCGGGCCTGAACCCCGTGCTGCAATGGAAATGGCACCGCGATGCTCGGTACAGCTACATCGACTCCTATCAGGTGATCATGCCCCTGCTCGCACTCACGGGGGTCACGCGGACCGGCAGCACCGTGGCCCAGGCGGCCGCGCCGGCGCTACAGCTCGTGTTGTCGGCGGAGTTCGACAATGACAAGGGCTACGGCGCTCCGACCGCCATCGATCTCTCGTCGTTGATCAAGGGGTCGTTGGTGGACATGGCCCTGGACCGGATCCTGCCGACCGCCGTCGTGGTTACCGACGCCAGTACAGACCTCGTCGAGATCAACCTGGCCGAGCGCACGACCCGGGTGGTAGCCAAGATGCCCGCGCCTGCGCAACGCCTGGTGTTCGGCGGTGACGACGGTTCCCTGTTCGTCCTCATGCTCGGCCGGCTCGCGCGCGTCGACCGAGACGGCCAGATATGGACCATCCCGGTCGATCCCACGATCGAAGCCATCAGCTTCCAAGACGAGCGTCATGAGCTACTGGCTGCGAGCCCAACCGAGCTGTGGACGTTCGACGAACGGCTCCGGCTGCGGTCGAAGGCACCTGTCGCGCTGGAGGGCAGCGGGAGGTTGACGCTCCACGTCGACCAGAGCTCCGACGAGGCTGTGGCCTATCGGGCCGGCCAGCCGCATGTCCATCGCATCACCCTCGACCCGAGCTCCACGGCTCGTCGAGTGGCCATCGGCGCCGATGAGGTGGCACCGGCGACGACGTTCGCGCTCGCGCCCGGTGGCCAGTTGGTTCTCAACCACGACGGCGTCCTTCGGGAGTATGACCAGAAGGGAGTGCTCAACGCCGATTCGTGGCTGCACGACATGGCCGTCGGCGACACCCTGGCTTTTCCTCGTCACATGGACAACTCGACCGAAGCGAGAGCTCACGGACCGAAGTGGCGGAACGTGGTCCCGGACGAATGGTCGCCGAGGGCGCAGGGATCGCCGCCGGCTTAGCGGTTCAACGACGATCGTCTCCTGGAGGAGGTAGAGGCCGTGGGCGCTCACCGTTTCAATCTTGGAGCGGTGCCTACAGGGCGGCCAGCTCGCCGGCGCCATAGAACAGGCCGATGCCACCGAGGAGGACGGCCACGGCCAGTTGGAGCCTGCGGTGCTCGGCACCGATGGCGAGGCCGGCACCCAGCCGGGCGCCCGGCAGCACCCCGACGGTGAGGAGCGCGGCCAGTCGCCAATCGACATCGCCCAGGGCCGCGTGGGTGATCGTGCCGGGAATCGCCAGGATGCCGACGCAGGCCAGCGACGTGGCGATCGAGGTCTTCAGCGGCAACCCCATGATCTCGGAGTAGGCCGGCACCAGCAGGGCGCCCCCTCCGATGCCGAGCAGGCCCGACAGCAGGCCGGCGGCACTCCCGACGCCGGCCGCGGCCACGAGGGAATAGTGCTTCACCGCCTCGGCGGGGGATGGCCCTGGGTCCGACCTGCGCTCTCCTCCGGGCGTTGCCGATCTCCTTGGCCTCACCATGCGCCAGGCGCTGAGCAGCAGCAGGCCGGCGGTGAACACCATGAGCAGGTGGCCCTCACCAGGCACGGCATGCGACGCCAGCGAACCGCCGACGGCGGCTACCACGCCGGCGGGAGCGGTGACTGCGAGCACCCGCCAGTCGACCAGGCCCTCCCGCGCGTATCGCGCCGAGCCGGAGGCGGCGCTCAGCACGATCGGCGGCAAGGTGGTGCCCAGGGCGAGAAAGGCCGACGCGCCCAACAGCCGCACCCCGGGGGTGGTGACGATGGCGCCGCCGACCCCGACGGCACCGGAGAGGACTCCGCTGAGGAGCCCGAGGACGAGGGCGAGGATGTCCCGGAGGAGCCCGGGGGCCACAGGCCCTCAGGCTACCCCTGGGTCAGGCTCCCCAGTGGGGAACCACGCCTGCGTACATCTCCACCGGCACCGTGCCGGAATCGGTCTTGTTGTAGGTCCAGTCGGGCTGCTTCAGGCGGTGGCGCTCGTCCCAGATGGCGTGGCCGCCACGGATGTCGACCAGCTCGGCGATGAGCTCGGGCTCCGTCGCCGCCCGGCGGCCGGCGACGTGGTCGTCGAACTCCGCTTGGAAGTGCTCGATGATGCTGCCGACGACCACCTGTTGCTGGCTGCCGAGGAAGCAACGGGCCCGGTCGGCCACCGTGCTCAGTCGCTTGCCGATGACGAGGAGGTCGTTCTTGGCCCCCT
>JALZAH010000037.1 GCA_030948425.1 Actinomycetota bacterium | reverse complement strand
GTCACCCTTGATGACGTTGACCAGCTGGGGCAGCTCGTCGATGGAGAGGCGGCGGATGATGGCACCGACGGGGGTGATGCGGGGGTCGTTCTCCAACTTGAACAACAGCCCGTCGGTGTTGATGTTGCTGGCCATGTGCTGGTCCCGCCGGCTCTCAGCGTCGACGATCATGGATCTGAACTTGTACAACGTGAAGCTCTTGCCGTTGCGGCCCACCCGGCGTTGGCGGAAGATGGCGGGTCCTGGATCGTCGATGCGGATAGCCAGGGCCACGCTGGCCAGGATGGGGCTGATGAGGATCAGTCCGAGCGAGGCGACGAAGATGTCGAAGCTCCGCTTGGCCAAGTTCGACCCCGACGAGGGGCTGGTTCGGATGGGGATGACCGGGAGATCGCCCAGATGAGCCTTGGTCTGATGGACGGCGATGCCCGGTACCGGCAGGACCATGGCGCAGTCCACCCGGTTGCCGGCGAAGCGGATCACGTCTCGAAACACCGTCTCGTCGATGCTGTCGACGACGCAGAGAACATGATCGACCCGATGGTCGGCCAAGAGGCGCTCGACGAGGGCCTGGCCGTCGCTGGGGCGATGCTCGCTGCTGCGGGAGCCGCTCGGGACGTAGGAACCCTCGTAGCTCAGGCCGGCCTCGCGATAGGTGCGCAGGCGGTGCTCCATCTGGCGCACCCGTTCCCATGGGCCGATGACCAGGGTGGGCCGCAGCCCGATGCCTCTTCGGCGGGCCGAGCCCACGATCATCCACAGCACCGCCCGCACTGCGGTCAGTGCCCCCAGCACGGCGAAGGCCACCTCCCAGGCCTGGTTGGTCGTCGTGACCTCCACCCTGAAGGAAAGGATGACGAAGATGGCGGCCGCCACCGGCAGGAAGCGCAGCGGGTACCAGGCCACGCCCTGGGTCTCGAGGATCATGCGGGGCTTGAACAGTCCGAAGAGCAGGCCGGCGGCGATGACGATGACGGCGCTCAGCGCTCCGGCGCGGGCTGAGTCGGTGAGGGTGCCGGCGACGGCTCCGGCCAAGGCGGAGTCGGCCACGATCGGGATGGGCCGACGGCGGGCGCTGTGCCAGGACTCCAGGACCCGCAGCCACGCCCCCCGCTGCGGTCCCTTCGCCTCGGTTGTGGTCGAGGCACGGGCGCCGCGGCGATGCTCAGATCGAGCTGTTGTCGAAGCCGCCACGGTCATGAACAGGTACTAAGCCTTCTGGGAGGAACCGTACGGAAACGGCCAGGTACCTCGCCAGCATCCTGGCGGCCGGAGGGAGCGCTCGTCAAGGTTTCGGATCGCCGGACGTCACCACCGGTCGACGGTGGCAGCGCGGGTGGGCGTTCACCGGCGGCCCCTCACTGGGTCACTCGGCAACTGGGTCATTCGGTGAACGGGCGGTACCGGGCCTCTGCGGGCGTCGTCCTGACGGACGGAGCCGCCTTGGCAGGACGGCCGGGTTTCCTGGAGGAGACCGCCTTCGTCGCCCGGGCCGCCTGATGTGGTGTCCGAGCAGCTCGTGGCGATTCGGCCGGTGCGGCGCCGGCGCCGTCTTGGAGGTGCTGGGCGATAGCCGCAGCCAGGGCGTCGAAGGAACCTTCGTCGAGGCCAGCGGTCGTCGTCCGGGCCCGCAAGGGTAGGCGGCGGCGCAGAGCGGCCAGGTGCTTGTTGACCGCATCGAACTGCTCGGCGATGACACCGACCAGATCCTCGGGGACGGCCGGTCCCCCCGCCAGATCGGACAGGGAGGCCTCGATGCGAGCCAGGTGATCCTCCTCCCCATTGTCATTGGCGGGGGCCGGCAGGGACGCCCCCTCGATGCTGTCAAGGATGCGCTCGAGGTCCTCCGCTTGGGCGGACGCCAGTCGACCGACTGTCTCCTCCAGGCCATTGAGCGTGACCTTGGTCTCCCGGTCATGCTCATCGCGCTGACGGGTCAGGGCGGCGACACGCTCCTCGAGCCGGGTGATGGCGGACGTGGTCGAACGGTCCACCACGGGCGGGGCCATATCCTTGAACTGCTCGGTGACCCGGTCGATGGCCTGGTTGACAGCGGCGTCGATGGCCTCCACCGCGGTCGTGGTGTTGGCCTCGAAGCGGGCCCCGACGGTCAGACCCAGGCGTTCAAGGGTGCGGACGGACAGTTCGCTGATGTCGGCGGGCCGAGCATCGCTGGCCTCGACCAGCGCCTCGACCAGCGTCTCGATGCGGGTGACCGCCTCGGCGGTGCCCTCGACCAGATCGTCCATGCCCTCCGCCGAAGAGCCGACCGGGCGGTCGTAGCTCTCGGCCACCGCCGCCGAGAGGCCGTCCAACTGCTGGGTGATGGTGGCCAACGAGTCGCTCATTGACTTATTGATCATCCCGACCTGACCGCGCAAGCTCCCGAGCCCGTCGCGCACCTGGTCGGTGGCAGCCTCTGAGTACTGGCCCACCTGGTCGCTGATGGCCTGGCCCACCTCGGCGACCTCGACCGACAACGCCGCAGTCAGTTGCTCTACCCGTCGGATGGCCTGGTCGCTGAGGGCCAGTGCCTCGGTGATCTCGTCACTTATGGCCAACAGCGTCTGGCTCAGGCCCTCGCCCGGTGGGCGAATCTCGGTGCCTTTGCCAGTCGGCGCACGCTTCCCGGGCGACACCGCCACGGAACCGTGACCATTCTCCAC
>JALZAH010000025.1 GCA_030948425.1 Actinomycetota bacterium | reverse complement strand
GGCGCGCCGAAGTCATCTTCGACCATGAGCAGCTGAGCCACCCGGCGGGCCACCGGCCAGGCGGCGACGGTCTGAGCGCAGCTGGGAGGCGCCGTGGTCGTGGTCGAGGAGGCAGCCGTGGAGGTGGCCCCCTGGGGACCGGTGGGCGAAGGGGCGGCGGTCCTGAGCGCGCTGATCGGCGGCACAGGGCCGTCGCTGAGCGCCCACGTGGTCCCCGCCCACCCCACGACCACCATCACCATGGCGCTGCCGCCGGCGATCAGACGCTTGTTCACACTCCGCCTTCCCACGCCGGCCCGGTCGACGAAGTCAAGCAGTCGGTGACCACCACCAGCAAGGACCCACAGGGTCGGGCCGTACTGCTCGCGGTGGGGCTAGGGTCACGACCGCCGGCCAGCGGTTGGTCGATCACCCCCGGGGGCGGCGCTCGGAGATGGATGATCGGTTCGAAACAGAGGCCAACGTGGGAGGCCACCATCGGATGTCGAGAGACGTGGGTCCTGAATCCGACCTGGGTCCTGAATCCGACGTGGGTCCTGAATCCGACGTGGGCGCCGAGTCCGGGGTGGGCCCCGATTCCACAGAACAGGGGGGCGAGGCAGCGTGCTGGGCGGCGCAGGTGTGTCCCGACTGCGGGGCACTCGCCGATCACCGTCCCCCCACTCGGTGCGCTCGGTGTGGAACGGCGATCACCGGCTAGGTCCCGGCCTTCGAAGCGTTTCGGAGGACGTGAGGAACGGGCCCGGACGGGCCGTTCCGACCCTGAAGTGTGTCGTAGCCAGATACTGTCGCTCGACGACCTACCAGTCGGGAGACGGGCATAACCGCAAACAACAGCGAGCGATCGGCACCGTCCGACACGGTGATGGGAGCGGGTGAGCCCTTCGAAGGAGGAAGCGCCGACCAGGCGCTGGGCGACTTCACCATCGGTTGGCGCACCGTGAAGCTGCTTCCCTTGGCTGTTGTGGTCGGCGCCCTGGCGGCGGCCGTCGCCCTGGGCCTGCTGGACCTCATCGGTTTCATCACCCACCTGGCCTACTACGGCAACGTGGGGACCAGCCTCGTCGCCCCCACCCTGCACAACCTCGGGGTCCTGACCGTCGGCATCCCTGTGGTGGGGGGTCTGCTGATCGGCATCATGGCCCGGTACGGCTCCGAACAGATCCGGGGCCATGGCATCCCCGAAGCCATGCAGACCATCCTCACGAACGGCTCCCGGGTGCAGCCCCGCCTGGCCATCCTCAAGCCGATCTCCAGCGCCGTCAGCATCGGCACCGGTGGCCCGTTCGGCGCTGAGGGTCCCATCATCATGACCGGGGGGGCCGTTGGGTCGATCCTGGCTCAGTTGTTCCATCTGGCCGCCATCGAACGCCGCACCCTGCTCGTGGCCGGCGCGTGCGCGGGCATGGCTGCAGTGTTCGGCACCCCGGTCGCCGCCGCCATCTTCGGCGTCGAGCTCCTGGTCTTCGAGTGGCGGCCCCGGTCGTTCGTTCCCATCGCCATCGCCGTAGCCGTGGCCGATGTGCTTCGCAACCTCTTCTCCGCCCACCACCTGATCGGCGCGGCGCCGCTGTTCCCCGTTCCTGCCCATGGGGCGTTCTCTGCGGTGGGCGTCGGTGAATCGGCCATCATCGGGGTGGGCGCGGGGGTCCTGGCCCTGATCCTGACCACGGCCTGCTACGGAGCGGAGGACCTGTTCAAGAAGCTGCCCATCCACTGGATGTGGTGGCCTCCCATCGGCGGTCTGGTCGTCGGGCTAGGCGGGCTCATCGACCCGAAGGCCCTGGGGGTCGGCTACGGGGTCATCGGTGCCGAGCTGGCCGGCAAGCTGGCCATCGCCAGCCTCGCCCTCCTTCTGGTGGTCAAGCTGGTCATCTGGTCGGTGGCTCTCGGATCGGGGACGAGCGGCGGCATCCTGGCGCCGTTGTTGATGATGGGCGCGGCCATGGGCGGCATCATCGGCCACGGCTTCGGCGGCAGCAGCGCCACCTGGGCCCTGATGGGCATGGCCGGCGCCCTGTCGGGAGTAACCCGTTCGCCCCTCACCGCCATCGTCTTCGCCTTCGAGCTCACCCACGACACCGGATCGCTCCTGCCCCTACTGGTCGTCTGCACCTTGGCCCACCTGGTCAGCACTCTGATCCTCAAGCGCTCGATCCTGACCGAGAAGGTGGCCCGCAAGGGCTTCCATGTCATGCGCGAATACGCCGTCGACCAGCTCGAAGCTGTCTTCGTTCGCCAGGTCATGATGACCGACCTGCTGACCGTCGAGGCGGATGAGCCGGCCAGCCGGCTGCGAGAGAAACTCGATCATGACGCCCTGGCTCGCCGGCAGCGCCTCTACCCGGTGATCACCGACGGCCTGCTGAGCGCCGTGGTGGGATGGTCCGACCTCAGCGAGGGCCGGGAGCGGATCGATGCCACCGTGGACGACCTCGCCCACCACGACATCCTCGTGGCCTTCCCCGACGAGACCCTCCGTTCGGCGGCCGACCGCATGGCCGCCCACGAGCTGACGGCCCTGCCGGTCGTTGAGCGAACCGATCGTTACCACCTGGTGGGCGTCATCACGTACTTCGAGCTGCTGGGCGGGCGACGACGCCAACTGGTCGAGGAGCACCACCGTCAACGACCGCTGAGGCTCCGCTTCCCGTGGAGGACGTCACCGGGCAGTACCGTCGGCTGGCGGCGTCGGTCAGGAGCCGAACGGGTAGATGCTGTCGAAGCAGAGACGGTCAAGGGGAGAGATCACCGTGCGGAGGTCAACGGAACGTGAAGCAAAGTTCGAGGGGGCCACGGCGGTGGCCGTTCCCGACCTGACCGGCGTGAGCGAAGGATCGAGCGAGATCAAGCTGCCCACGGTCACCCTGACGGCCACCTACTACGACACCGAGGACCTCCGCCTCCTGCGCCGCCACCTGACGTTGCGCCACCGCAGCGATGACGTCGGCTCCGAGGACGAATGGACGCTCAAGGTGCCGGGCGACACCAAAGGCTCCGGGTTGCGCCGCATGGAGTTGACCTGGCCGGGACCGACGGAGCAGGTCCCGGCCGATGCGGTGGCGCTGACGGCGGCGATCATCCGGGGCGCCGCTCTGCAGCCGGTCGCCGAGCTCGTCACCGTCCGTCGTCGCCGGGAGTTGCGGGCCTCGACAGGACGTCGCCTGGCCGAGATCGACGATGACGAGGTCACCGGCACCGACCTGACCCCTGCCGGCGACCATGATGCTGCTGCACCGCTGCGCTTCCGGGAGGTGGAGATCGAGCTCGACGGGGACGACGATGACATCCTCGATCGGGCCGGCCATCGACTGGTGGCCAGCGGGTTCGTCCGCAGTGCCGAAGCATCGAAGCTGGCCCGGGTCCTGGCCGACCGGGTCGATTCCCGGGCGCCACGCCCGGCTCCGGGTCACCGCTCCACGATCGAAGCCGTCGTCGTCGCCAGCATCGCCGATGGCCTCGAGCGGCTGGTGGCCCACGATCTCGCCATCCGCACCGACGGTGATCCCCGGAGTGTGCACCAGGCTCGGGTGGCCACCAGGAGGCTGCGCGCCGACCTGTTGACCTTCGCCAGCCTTCTCGACCCGGTGTGGGTACGTCGCACCCGAACCACCCTGAAGTGGGTGGCCGACGCCCTCGGCGATGTCCGCGACGCCGATGTGCTGGCCGAGCGGCTGGTCGCTCACCGCTCAGAGATCGCCGAGGTCGATGCCGACGGCTTCGACGTCCTGGTCGGGCTGCTGAGCGGCGAGCGGCGAGCGGCCATGGTGAACCTGCGGGACATCTTGGACCGCCCCCGTTACCTCGAGGTGCTGGGGCAACTGGAGGAGGCCACGGTGTCACCGTCGTGGAAGGCCGGCACCGCCAGCAAGTCCGGGCGACGAGCGAGCAAGGTCCTGGGTCGCCTGGCCCGTCGCCCGTGGCGGAAGCTGCGCCGGACGGTCGAGGGCCTGGGGGAGGACCCAGAGAACCGGGACCTGCACCAGGTTCGGATCAAGGCGAAGCAGGTTCGCTACGCCGCAGAGTTGGCCGGCCCCGTCGTCGGGTCGCCGGCCACACGGCTGGCTCGGTCGACCAAGGCCCTTCAGGGAACGCTCGGCGACCACAATGACGCCGTCAACGCCGAGGCCTGGCTTCGGCGGGCGGCCGCCGACCAGGCGATGCCCGTGGTCGTGACCGCCGGCCAGCTCATCGCCCGGGAACGACAGCTCCAGGCCGTCACCACCAAGGCCTGGTCCGACGACTGGAAGAAGGTGTCACGCAAGTCCACCCGCTGCTGGATGCAGTGATGGCCACCTCACCCGGAGTGCGGCCACGAGGCGGTACTCAGCGTCGGGACGTCGGATGGGGGGTTTGGAGGTCGTCGGTTTCGGGCACAGCCGGACCCGGACGCTTCGGATTCTGCCGTTGAGGCCCCGCCACGAAAGCTCGGCTGGGTCTCTGTCCCGATCGAGGAGGTCCTATGGCTGATCAGCCCCACACCAGTGACGACGCCCAGTTCGCAAAGATGGCGCAGGAGAAGCAGGATCAGGCCGACGCCCTCGAGGCCAAGGGCGTGGACCCCGAGGACGAACCCGAGGGCGAAGGCCAGGACCCCCGGCCCCGAGCAGGCAGCAAGGCTTCCGACGGCGCCCCTCCAGCGGCCGGCTGAGCACGGTGACCATCCATAGCGCTCCGCAGGAGGAGAGACGAGCCGAGCGGGATCCTGCCTGCTGTGACTGCGGGGCCCGTCCCGGTCCAGGGCTGCGCTGGTGCCCGGAGTGCGGCGGCCCTTCTTCCACGGGACCGTAGGGCCCCCGAAGAGCCCGGGCTCTGCGCCGCCCCGGGTCATGAGCACGACTTCCACTAGAACGGCGGCCATGACGAACGGGCCCCGCCGATGACCACCACGACCGGAGCTGGCGACTGGACGGAGCCAGGGGTCTACCCAGTAGCTCCCGGCGTGCACCGCATACCGCTCCCGCTGCCCACCGACGGTCTGCGGGCCGTGAACATCTATGCCATCGACGATGGGAATGGCCTCGTCTTCGTGGATTCGGGCTGGGCGGTGCCGGTGGCCCGCGAGCTGCTCGGCGCCGCACTGCGGACCCTCGACTGCTCCCTCTCCGACATCCACCGGTTCCTGATCACCCACATGCACCGCGACCACTACACCCAGGCCATAGAGATCCGCCGGGAGGCAGGCAACCGGGTCAGCCTGGGGGCCGGCGAGCGCCCGGGAATGGAGACCGCCCGCTCCGCAGACCGTACGCCGATGGAGCCGCAACTGCGTCAGCTGCGCCGGTGTGGGGCCGGCGAACTGGCCGACGCCATGGCCGCCTGGCTGGCCGAGCAGCGCTTCGACGGCGACCGATCCGATTGGGAAGATCCCGATGACTGGATCGAGCCGGGACGCCTGACCCTCGACGGGGGGCGGGATCTCACCGTGGTCGAGACACCCGGCCACACCCAGGGCCACGTCGTGTTCCACGACTCGGCCGGCGAGTTGCTCTTCGCCGGCGATCACGTCCTGCCCACGATCACCCCGTCGATCGGCTTCGAACCGATTCTGGCGGCCAACCCACTCGGGGACTTCCTGGCCTCGTTGGCCAAGGTGCGGGCTCTACCCGACGCCATGCTCCTGCCGGCCCACGGCGCGGTGACGGCGAGCGTGCACGCCCGCGTCGACGAACTGGTCGATCATCATGGACGACGTCTCGACGGTACCGCCGCCGCCGTCGACAAGGGGCTAACCGACGCCTTCGAGGCGGCCCACCAGCTGCGCTGGACCCGCCGGGAACGCAAGCTCACCGAGCTCGACGCCTACAACCAGATGTTGGCCATCTGTGAGACAGCCGCCCACCTGGAGCTGCTGGTGGCCCAGGACCGCCTCAGCCGTCAGATCGACGACAGCGGCGTCTGGCGGTACCTGCCCCAGACGTGACGTGGAGGTGGGCGTAGTCTCCCCGCCCGTGGACCTCTACGATGTCATGCGCACCACGCCCGCAACCCGATCATTCACTGATGATGCCGTCCCCGACGAGGTCGTGGCCCGCATCCTCGACCACGCCCGCTTCGCCCCCAGCGGCGGCAACCGCCAAGGGTGGCACGTGGTGGTCCTGCGCGATCCGCCAACCCGCCGTCAGATCCGTGATCTCTACGCCCTCGGATGGCGGGAGTACATGGCCCACGTGGACGCCGGCCTGGTCCCCTTCGCCCCACTCGACAACGGCAGCTGGACCGGCCCCGCCGTCGACCTGGCCGCCGCCCGGGAGCAGCCACACCCGAACTCCTTTGCTGACCACCTCGACACCGTGCCCGTCCTGTTGTTGTTGGTCATCGAGCTCGCCGCCCTGGCCACCGTGGACAACGGTCTGAGCCGCCAGAGCATCGTCGGTGGCGGGTCGATCTACCCATTCGGTCACAACATCCTCCTGGCCGCCCGCAACGAAGGGCTCGGCGGTGTCCTGACATCGGTGCTGGCCCGCCAGGAGACCGCAGTCCGTCACCTGATCGGCATACCCGACGGCCATGCCGTCGCCGGTCTGATAGCCCTGGGCCGGCCCCAAAAGACCATCACCAAGCTGCGCCGCAAGGCCGTCGAGGAGTTCACCACCGTCGACCGCTTCGACGGTCCCGCCTTCCCCCAGCCAACCTGACGTCCACGGCAGATCTGTGATTGTCCCCGGGACCACGGCATCACCGGCGCAGTTTCCGGGTAGCTCTCTGGGTGCACACGGGGAGGACATTCCCCTGACCCCTGCTCTTGGAGGACTGTCATGGTCAAGCACGGACAGCACGACACCAGCCCGGGTGACGCCCGGAAGCCATTTTCCGATGAGGGCGGCCCGGAGGGGCGTCATGCTCGGACCCACGACGTCACCCGCGAGGAGGTGACCAGGGCCAAGGCCAAGAACGACAGCGCCGGCGACGACTTCGACGCCGACCTGCGCGCCGCGCCACCTACCGAGACCCCCGATCAGACCCTGCCGGCCAGCTCCGACCACGACTTGAAGGGTTATCTCGCCGACCTGTCCGGCGACGAGCTGAGCCGCCTGTCCATCGTCGGGGCCGGAACCCGCCTGGAGCAGGGGTCCACCTACGTGAACCTCAACGACCTGGTCGCCGGACCGTTCACGGCCATCGGCGGTCATGAGGCGGGACCGGACGACCGCTACGTCGCCAAGCGGGAGACCGACCACGAGCTGTGGGCCAGGATGGTGGGCCAGGGTCGAGCCACCCAGGTCGAACGACCAGAGACCGGTGGTGGCGAAAACGGTGGCTGAGGGGGGCCGGTCGGGCGCCGGCTGGGTCCGCTCATGACGTCGACGACCGGGTCCGAGCCGGTGCAGAGCATCAGCGCCGTCACCCTGATGACCGCGGACATGGCCGTCTCCGTGGCGTTCTACCGGGCTCTCGGGTTCCATCCACTCAGCGGCGGGCCAGAAGCGGACTTCACCACCCTCCGGGCCGGGTCCGGGTACCTCAACCTGCAACGCCACACCGGCGCATCCCCGCCACTTCCGCTGTGGGGGCGGGTCATCCTGTGGGTCGACGACGTCGACGCCATGCATCAGCGGTGCCTGGACGCCGGGCTGCGGCCGCTGACCAGGCCCGAGGACGCACCGTGGGGCGAACGCTTCTTTCACGTCCGCGATGCCGACGGCCACGAGCTGAGCTTCGCCCGCCCGCTGGATCGCCCATCGCCACGCCCTGTCCGCGTCGCGACGCCGGCGGGCCAGGGCCGACTCCCCCCACTCCACAACGACGATCTCGACGAGGCCGGCCGGGCCGTTTGGGATCGGGTCACCAACGGGCGGGCCGACCAGATCATCAACGACGACGGAAGCCTGGCCGGGCCGTTCAACGCATGGCTCCACGCCCCCGGAGCGGGCGCCCGGATGGCTGAGCTCGGGGGGTACCTGCGGTTCTCCACTTCGATGGAACGTCGTCTCACCGAGGTCGCCGTCATCACCGTGGGCGCCCACTGGAAGGCGGAGTTCGAGTGGTGGGCGCATTCGCGCATGGCCCGTGAGCACGGTGTGCCCGACGCCGTCGTCGACGCCATCGGGCGGGGAGAGCAACCGCCCTTCGAGGCCGACGACGAGCGGATCGTCTACCAGGTGGCCCGACAGCTCAGCAACCGGGGCACCGTTGACGACACTACCTACGACGCCGCCCATGGCCTGTTGGGCGACGTCGGGATGGTCGAGGTGGTCTCGCTCTGCGGCTACTACGCACTCATCTCGTTCCTGCTCAACGCCTTCAGCGTGCCGTTGCCCACCGGTGAGGAACCGGCGTGGCCGGTCAGCGACCCACCGGCACCGTGACCGAGGGCGGCGGTTTGCGGGGTGGGTGCTGGGTGCTGGGTGCTGGGTGCTGGGTGCTGGGTGCAAACCTGGCCGACATGCTCCTCATCGATACCGCCAACGTGGTCGGTTCGCGTCCCGACGGCTGGTGGCGAGACCGGGCCGGCGCCACGGGGCGCCTGATCGAGCGAGTCGGCGCCGCCACCCGCGCCGGGCGCCTCCCCGAGCCCGTCGTCATGGTGCTGGAGGGAGCTGGTCGCCGGGCCGTCGCCGAAGGTGTCGGGGATGACGTTGAGCTTGTCCACGCCCCAGGTCAGGGCGACGACACACTGGTGGAGCTGGCCACCGCGGCCGGTGCTGGCCCAGTCGCCATCGCCCCCGGCAGCGCCGAGACGGTGATGGTGGTGACCGCCGACCGGGCCCTCGCCGAACGGCTGCGCGCCGTCGGCGCCGCCGTCGTCGGGCCCCGCTGGCTCCTCGCTCGCCTCGACGGCTTAGGAAAGCCACGATGAGCTCCGGCGCCCACGATCCTCCCGGTCTCGGTCCACCTCGCCACGTCGAGGTCAGCGACATGGTCGCCTGCAACGGAGAGCGACCGCTCATCTGTCGGGCCTGAGACCCGGTCCGTCCTTCAGCCGTCGGTCACCGGCGCCTCCCGGCTGGCCGGCACCCGGGTCGGCGTCAGGCCCACACCGGCGACGGCCAGAGCGAAGCGGCGGGTGTCTCGGGGGGCACACCCATTGGTGTCGTTGTTGAAGTACGAGTAGATGTCGGCGCTGGCCGGCCACAGCTCGGCCAGCACCGACGCCCAGGTCCGCAGAGCACTTCGCCCGTAGCACGAGTCCGGACGACCCCGGCCGTGATGGAAGCGGACGTAGCCCCAGGAGGTCGTTCGCCACCTCGGCGTCCCCCGGCCATCGGTGTCGGTCAGGCACAGGGCGGTGCCCCGCTCGGACAGCAGGGCGCGCAGGCCGGTGGCGAACCAGCTCTCGTGGCGGGGCTCGACCGCAACCCTGGTCCCGTCGGGGAACGCTTCCAGCGTCCGCTCCAACGCCTTGAGGTCAACGGGCAGGTTGGGTGGCAGCTGCAACAGGACCGGGCCCAACTTGGAGCCGAGCGCCTGAGCTCGACCCATCAGGCGGGTAACCGGCTCCTCGGGGTCGCGCAGTCGGCGCACGTGGGTCAGGTACCGGCTGGCCTTGACGGCCACAGAGAAATCATCGGGCAAGTTGGCGGCCCACGCCGAGAACGTGTGCGTGTCGGGGAGGCGGTAGAAGGCGTTGTTGACCTCGACGGTTGCGAACTTCCCGGCGTAGTGGGAGAGCCATCGGCGAGCGGGCAGACCGTCGGGGTAGAATCCGCCCCGCCAGTGACGGTAGTGCCATCCCGAGGTACCGATCAGGACGGGCATAAGGGCCTCGTCAACCTGCCATGGCCGCGCTCATGGCCGACCCCTCACGTGGGCACCATGAACAGGCCGCTGACATGGCCACGGGCACGATCCCCAGGCCGCCAAGCACCAACGGCGTCGCGCCGGCGCTCGTCCCGACCAGACTGGCCCGCTCGGGGTGCTTGGGGTCGTAGTCGACACCGATCGTTGTGCCCGGTCGGTGACGGGGCGGGCTGTAGCCGGTCGGTGAGGTGAAATCGACGCTGCGGCCCTGTTGATCGACGAAGCGCACGATCGGCCGGTACGTCATCCCCACCTCGGACACCGCGCTGGGGGTCGTCCCGACGGCCTCCAGAGCGACGACCGTCCCCGTCGCCCGGGCGGCGCGCAGGTCGAAGAGCAACTGCGAGGCAACGACCGCGATCGCCCAGACCAGCACGGCGACACCCCCGAGACCGAGGGCGACGGCCAAGACCATGTTCATGGGCCGATCCCGGCCGTCGGGGCGAATCTGCCGCCTCCCCAGCGAAGTCCATCGCTCTCCAGCCTAACGGTCCGTTCCTTCATTTCCTGCGTGGTCGAGCGGCGCGTCCACAGGGGTGGTTCGCCGGGCTTGACAGAGTCGTTCCCGACCGTCTTGGAGGCTTGGGTCGGCTGCAGGACCGATGACGGCGCTGTCGGTCGGACCCTACCGTGTCGGAGTCAGGATGTTGCCCGCGCCGCTTCGGCCGCCGAGCGCGCCGACTGGGCGGCCGGCGACTGAGCAAGGTAGGCCATGGCCATACGGGTCGATGCTTCGCCTTCAGGGTGATGGTGGGGGCGGAGATAACGCAGCGGGGTGATGACAATCAGCGTCCAGGGGCCGGGCACCCGGTACTGGCGGGCGGCCCGCAACCAGTCCCTCCACCGTGGCATGACGTCGATCGTAGGGTCCTCGGCCATGAGATGGCGGATACCGATCAGCCACCACGAGAGCAGTTCCGGGCCGCTGAACATCATGGCCAGAGCGCGCAAGGCGTAGTTGCCGCAGAGATGCTGGTAGACGTCGAAGACCAGTGACCGGTGCTCGACCTCCTCGGCACCGTGCCAACGAAGCAGATCGAGCATGACCGGGTCGGCGCCGGCATAGTCGAGGCCGCGGTTCTGAATGATCCACTGGCCCAGTGCGGCTGTGAAATGCTCCAGAGCAGCAACCTCGGCCAGGCGGCCGTACAGCCACCAGCGCTGCAACAACTGAGGCCAGTCCGGTTTCGGGGCACCGATACGAGCGAACCAGGCGCCGAGCTTGGCCACGTAGGGCTGGCTGTCGATACCGGATTCGGCCAGTCGCTCAAGGACGAGGGCATGAGCTCGGGCGTGCCACACCTCCTGCTGGACGAAGGGGTGGATCGCCTTCTTCAGCTCCGGGTCGGTCACAAATGGTTCCGCCTCGTTGACCACGTCGACGAACCAGCGCTCACCAGGAGGCAGCAGGAGGTGCAGCACGTTGATCATGTGGGTGCTGAACGGATCGTCGGGGACCCAGTGCAACGGGGTGTCAGACCAGTCGAAACGCACCATCCGTCGATGGTCCGGGTGTCCCTCTTTGATGGTCACGGCTTCACCGTCTTCCGTGCCGGCGACATCGGCGGAGGTCATCGAATCTCCTCTCTCGTTGGCTGGGGGTCAGGTGTGGCGGAGCGCAGCGCAAGAAATCGACATGGCTGTTCAGCAACTTTGATCAGAGCTTTTGCCCTCTTCTCGAACACGGTGGCGAATCCGACGCCGTGGTCGTCAACCAGAGGAACGACCAGCCTCCCGCCATCGCGGAGCTGGTCTCGCCACGCAACGACGACCGTGGCGACCCCCGCAGTGACAATGACACAGTCGTAGGGCGAGCGGATTGTCCAGCCATCCTGGCCGTCGCCGACGACCACCTCCACCCGACCGTAACCGGTGTCGGACAAACAACTCCGTGCTACGACCGCCAGTTCGGCGTCGACCTCGACGCTGACCACCAGGCCGGATTCACCGACCAGCTCGGACAGCAGGGCGGCGTTGTAGCCCGTTCCCGTACCGATCTCCAGTACCCGGTTGCCGGCTTGGGGGCGAAGCTGCTCAAGCATCTCCGCCATCATGGTGGGTTGCGATGCGGAACTGATGATGTGGCCGTCGCCGTCGTACTTGACGTTCACGGCCTCATCGTCATACGCCACCGCTCGGGCCGAAGTGGGGAGAAAGGCGTGCCTGGGCACGGCCAGGAACGCCCGTGCCGTCTCCGCAGACCTGATCGCCCCTCCGGCTTGGAGACGATCGACCAACGCCTTCAGCGGATCGGGCCCCTTCTCCATGCTCTCAACCTATCCAACCCGATGCCACACCCCGGCTCCCGGCACCGTGGTACGAGTTGCTGCTCACCTTTGCATCGCCGCGCCCGTCGATGACCGAGGAGGTGTGCAAGTTGATCAGGGTGTGCGCCGGTGTGTGCAGACGAGGATCAGTAGCCGACGCGTCTACGTGTCTGCACTGTCGTCGATCTCGTTCCATGGTCCTGTGCGCGACGAGGCGGGAACGGTCGACGAGGCGAACTTTGGCATCCCCAAGGGGGGTAGGAGCGCTCCGTGGGATGGTGGTGCCCTCGGCCCTCTCCTCAGATGGTGTGGTTTGGGGTGCGCCCCAAACCGGACGTCAGGGCCCATTGGCGCTGAGACGTCAGCATCACAGGCGCAGCTGAGCTTCACCGGCGAGGACAGCGCCGTGGGGACCCGGCCGTTGTCGGCGACGTTGCGGTACTTCCTGATGGCGGCCATGTCGAAGCCGCCGATGTCGACGGTGGCGATGGCGGTGGCTGCGTCATAGGTAGAGCCGACGGGGCTTGCCTGCAGGGTGCCGTCGGGCTGGACGGTGGCCAGGCGGCCCAGCCGCTGGGTGGCGAGGTAGGCGATCTCGGTGTCGGTGAATGTCATGGTGTTTCGTGGTCGTGGTGCCGGCGGAGGATCGGGGCTATCGGAAGTCGCTGGTGTGCGCGCTGGCCCAGTCGCTCATGGTGTGTGCCGGGGTGCCGGTGACGTCGTTCACGGTGGAGGTGGTCCGCTCTGGCCGATCCACGAAGCCGGCCCAGGTGTCGAGGGCGTGGTCGGCGAAGGCCGCGTCGCCCATGGCGGAGACGAGCGCCGGGCGCGCCTCGTCGCGGGGGACGTCTTCCCAGCGCAGGGTTCGGCCCAAGGCGGCGCCGATGGCGTGAACCTGGTCGCGCTGGGTCAGGGCTTCGGGTCCGCTGAGCACATAGGTGGCGCCGTGGTGGGAGTCTTCGGTCAGGGCGCGTACGGCCACCGCGGCGACGTCACGCTCGTCGATCAAGGACCTGGAGGCCGCGCCGTAGGGCCAGCGGACCACGTCACCGGCGCGGATCTGGTCGGCCCACATGAGGGTGTTCTTTGCGAACCCGGTGGGTCGCAGGAACGTCCACTCCGAGCCGGAGGCCTCAACGACGTGCTCGATGCTGGACCAGAACGAGGCGGGATCGTCGCTCGCGGCGTCAGCGGAGAGGTACACGACCCGGCGAGCGCGGCGGGTGATCTCGTCGATCACCGCCGGGGCGATCTCGATGGCCGCCCGGCGGCTGGTGAACGGCCATACCAAGAACACGGTTCCGATGCCGTCGAGCGCGCCTTTCAGGCTGGCCGGGTTTGCCAGGTCACCGCCCGCCGTCTCGGCGCCTTCGGGCAGTCGGACCGAGGCGGGGTCGCGGACGAGAGCCCGCACCGTGCTGCCGGCGTCGAGCAGGCCGGTCACGACCTGGCGACCGACGGTGCCCGTGGCCCCGGTGACCAAGACATCAGGCTTGGTGCTATCCACCGTGGGTTTCATAGTGCGTAACTGTTCAGGCCTGATTTTTGGTTATGCGGTTCGGGGGAGCTGCCAGGGATTGTGTTCGAAGAGTTGTACGAGGATGTCGTAAGGGTTGAGGTGGTGTTTGCGGCCGGTCTCGATGTAGGAGCG
>JALZAH010000014.1 GCA_030948425.1 Actinomycetota bacterium | reverse complement strand
CACGGAGGCGACCACGCAGACGCCGGCCCGGCCCGCCTCGACCAGCCAGCGCTGCGGTGACCACGACGGACCGGCCAGTCCCACGCCGTCGACCCGGTTGACCACCCGCGACCCCAGGCTGTGGAGCCAGCTGACGAGGAGGGCCCGGAACTCGGCGCTGGCGTAGTCGCGGTCGGCCGGGGGCGACCGGGCGAACCGGGGCAGGGCCGTGTTTTCGCTGCGGACGAGGACGGCGGCGATGTCGGCGTCGGAGAACCGACGCCCGTCGGGCAGGGCCACGTCGGTCGTGGCCCGGCCCGAGGGCGAGACCCGGTGCACCCAGCGGGCGCCCCCGAGGTCGGCGGGATGGACGAGGGCGACCGGCTCGGCCGACGGGCGGGCCGCCACCGCGACTGCGACCGCGACGGCCCCGGCGTCGTACGGCTCGGCCAAGACCAGGATCCGGCCCCCGCCGGCCGGAGCCTCAGCGGGCCGGGGCGTCGTACTCCCGCTTGGCCATGGCGTCCCCCGACGCCATCCGGCCGGCGTTGGGATCGGCGTAGGACGGGCCCCCGGTGAGGTCGGGGCGCAGGTCGGTGCCGATGAACGGCTGGGCCGCTGCGCCGTGCACCGAGCCCTCCAATGCCGCGACCCGGGCCTCGAGCTCGGCCATCCGGTCGCCGCCGGAGTCGAAGGCGCTCCGGTCGGCGCCGCCGCCCGGGCGGTCGACGGGCTTGTCGGCCCCGGCCTCCTTGACGGGTTTGTCGGCCCCGGCCTCCTTGACGTCCTTGACGTCCTTGCGGACCTCCTTGCCGTCCTTGATGATCTCCTTGGTGTCCTTGCGGACCTCCTTGCCCTCCTTGTGGGCGTCCTTGATCTCCTTGGGCCCGTCCTTGATGTCCTTGCGGATCTCCTTGCCCTCCTTGTGGGCGTCCTTGATCTCCTTGGGCCCGTCCTTGATGTCCTTGATCAGGGTCTTGCCGCAGCGGACGGTGAGCGTGGCCGTCATGGTCGGGCCCGAGGCGGAGATGCTGGAAATCGACACGCACGTATCGGCACCGGCGTAGGACTTGGTGCCCGGCGTGGAGCTGGAGGTCACCGAGGTCGCCACCGCCGTTCCCGGGTAGGGGTCGCCGCCGTCACCACGGTTGTGGTTCAGCTCCAGGTCGCGCTGGCCGTCGGCCTGCAGGAGAGCGACCTTGTAGTGGTTCTCGTCGGTGTTGCCCGTCTGGTTCTCGTCGATGTGCCAGACGAGGAGGCCGTCCCCCGGGAGCTGGGCGTCGAAGCCCGTACGCTGGCGGTTCTCGACGAGGAAGTACTCGGGGCCGGCGGCGCCGTCCTTCCACAACCGGAGGAGGTTGTGGCTGGCCTTGACGTCGGGGATGGACAGCGACCCGTTGGCCGTGACGTTGGTGACCGACGCCCATCCCTGGTTGGCCTTGCACCACGCCGAGGCGTGGGCGGGCACGTCGCCGCCGCCGTTCCAGGTGCCGCCGGCCATTAGGCACCAGTCGCCGATGCCGTTGGAGCTGTAGTCGGTGTCGTAGAGGTCGGGGAAGCCGAACAGGAGGTGCCCCAGCTCGTGGGCGCACACGCCGATCTTGGCGTCCTCGGGGATGGTGAGGTAGCCATAGATCTTGGTGCTGTCCGTGGCGTAGGCCGCGGGCAGGGTCGACTTGTGCGACCAGATGTCGCCCGCGTTGCCGGTGACCTCGCCGCCAGGGCCGGCGTGAACGACGATGAACGCGTCGACGAAGCCGTTGCCGTCGTTGTCGTAGGGCTGGAAGTTCACACTCGGGTCGGCGGCCACCGCAGCGTCGTGGGCGAGCTGCGGGCTCCGGAAGTCGCCCGGGCCCTTGCCGATCCCGAAGTTGTTGTCGGCGTACCAGGCCAGGGTCTGGGGCATGGTGAACGGTCCGACGACGTCGCCCGACAGCGTCACCAGCCCGTTGGTGACCTCGCTGTAGTACTCCTTCACGCTGCCGTGGGGCAACACGCCGGTAGAGAAGAAGAGGTTGCGGTAGTGGTCGACGTTGTTGCCCATGGCCTTGTCCGAAAACTGGACCAGCACGACGATGACCCGGACCGTGCCCCGCAGGGGCGCCCGGTCCGCCGCCGCGCTGGCGACGACCGCCAGCGGCGTGCCTACCGGGTACTCGTCGGGCGGGATGATGACGCCGTCGTCGAAACCGAGCCGGCGGGGCTTGCGGGCCAGCCCGAGGGCCGACGCCGCGCCCTCCCCCGACTCGCGCACCCGGTCGAGCTCGGCCAACCATTGGTCGCCGAGGTCCGGGTGCGGTGGAACCGCGCAGAAACCGTCGTAGCGAGCGATCACGCCACCCCCAAGCCGCACGTCATCGGGAATCCGCACGATGCACCTCTCTCCCGTCGTGGCCGCCCCGGTTCAAACGGGGGTGCCCTTCGCCGATTCACTGTCCGCACCACATCATGGTCTCCCGCGCCGGGGGAGTCAAGGGCGTTCTACGCGAAGTGGGGACCGGGGGTCTATCACATAAACGGTAGAACCGAATCTGCTCTTTCAGTGGCCTCGGCTACTTCGTTGAGGGAATTATACAGTCTGTGAAATGCGACTAATAGGCAGTCAATGCGGGCTCGAGGCTCATCGAGCTCTCGGTCGCCATCTTCGACTGGATCGAGGTCTTCTCGACAACCGGACCCGTCGGCACAGCTCGTTGGGGATGATGTCCCCGACGGCCTGTGAAACCGCTTCACACCAACCACACAGTGCCGCCTGATGCAAGCTGAACATGGTGGCGGAGGCATTGGCATACATGTTGGAACGGACCGAGCCCCGGAGGAACAGGTCCGCCGACTTCATGCGGCCATCGGCCTCGAGAAGCGGGAGAGCACCTCCGACTGAGCCGTCACATCCCGGGCTCGTCTCGTTGGCGTTTCAGGCTCGACGGTAGAACGTGGCCTGCCACCGCCCCGTGAGCGGCGTGGTGGCCACCCGCTCGGCGGCACCGATCAGCCAGGCCGCCAGCTCGTCGAGGTCGCCACCATCGTCCACCGTGGCAACCACGCCTCGCGCTCGATGGTCCTGGGTCACCCTCCACCCCTCGGGCATCGCCATGCCGCTCTCGGCCAATCGGCCCACGACCCTTCGTCCGGCCGAGTGCTGAAGGCCCACGGTGGTCTGCTCGAACCCGTCGCCCTTTGCCTTCCCTGGAACCCAGGTGGCGAGCAGCGCCTCCGGCCCCCGAGCCCCCATGAACGCCAACAGCCCCTGGCGGGGCGGCTCGATGCCGTCCGGCAACACCGGCGCGATGTTCACCCACCCGTCGCGAGTCGCCTCCAGCCGCCTCATGCGGGCGACGAGCTCCGCCCGGTCGTCGGCGCGGAAGGTGATCTCCTCTGACTGGGCAGTCATCGTTCGTCAGACGCTACTCAGCCGGTGCACGAACGCATTCTCGATGTCCGCGGCGATGGCGGCCATCCCCACTGCCACCCCGGCGAGATCCCGCTCGGCCCGGGACCGCTCGGTGCCGTCGAGGCGCAAGATCCCGAGGATCGAGGCGGGGTCCCACCTCGTCAGCGCCGCGCACTGGAACAGGGTCCCGGCCCGGGTCCGACGCTGGCTGATCCCGACGACCTTGGCCCCGGCCACCCGCACCTCCCCCGGGCCCAGGCCGGCAAAGCACACCAGCGACGACCACGGGCCGGTGAGGAGGGGCCCGTCGTGCCAATCGGCCTCGGCTCCCAGGCTGATGGCGGCGTCGACCCAGGCCTGCCCCAGCCAATGCGTGGCCCGACCCACGTCGCGGTGCCACAAGGCGTCGTCCGCCGGCACGAAGACGTCCACCCACACCACATCGCCGGTGCCGACCAGGACCGCCCCGCCTCCGCTCCGTCGGCGCACCACCGACACCTGGCGGGACTCGGCGGCCGCCACGTCGACGACGTCGAGTGCCTGGGTGCTGCCCAGCACAATGGCCGCCCCGCGGGCGGCGACCAGACGCGCCGCGGGAACTGGAGTCGGCGGCCAGGGCTCGCCGTGGGCGTCGCCGGCGCCGCCCCGCCACCGGTCGATCCTCCAGCGCCCGACCGACGTGGAGATCACGCCGACCGGCGCCACTCAGGCCGACAGGGCGGCGCCGGGGCGGAGGTACGGCGCCCAGTGCGGATGCACCGTCCCGACAGCCACGATGATCCAGGTGAGCTCTTGGGGAGCGACGGGGCGGCGCCGTAGGATGAGCCCGGTCTCGTGGACCAGTCGGTCCTCCTTGCGGGTGTTGCACGGGCGGCAGGCAGCGACCACGTTCTCCCAGGTGTGGGGCCCGCCGCGACTGCGGGGGATCACATGGTCGATGTTCTCGGCCGCCCCACCGCAGTACTGACACCGATGGTCGTCACGAGCGAAGACGGCGCGGCGGTTGAGAGCAGCCCGGGCTCGGAACGGGACCTTCACGAAATAGGTGAGGCGGATCACCGATGGCTCCGGCATGACGGCCCGCTCGGAGCGGAACTCGTGGTCGGTGGCGTGCAGTACCTCGGCCTTCTCCCTCAGCACCAGCACCAGCGCCCGGCGAGCCGACACCACACAGAGCGGCTCGTACGACGCGTTGAGCACCAGCGCCTTCGACATCAGGGTGTCGGTCCGGCTCCGGTCACCGCGGTCGCTGGTGGCTCAACCATCGGCTGAGGGTATCGCGCCGCGAGGTGACACCCGGGCTCGCCGCGCTCATGTCAGCCTTTGCGGCACCATTCCAACCACGCCACCACGTCGGCGGGCTCGGGCGGGTGGTCGGGATCTCCGTAGGCGGTTCGGGCCCGGAACCGCAGCCACTGGGCATCAGGGATCGGTACCGGCGGCCAGTGATGCCACCAGCCCGGCCGGGCCAGGCGGCGGACCTGGACCGCCGCCGTCGGCCAGAGGCGTGGCCGGGCCGCCACCGCCATCGCCGCCGGCCACCAGCCGTCCCTCGGAGGTTGCCGTGAGCTGCGCTCCTCCGAGGCACCGTGATTCTCAGAGGCACCGTGGTGCTCACTCACCGGGCCGGCACCAGTCTGTCGATCCCCCGCCACCCGACCGCGGCCGCGCCGACGAGAGGCCCGAGCTCGCCCAGTCCGGCGGGAACGATGCGGGTGCCGGCCGAGAAGTCCAGGCAGGCCGAGCGGTCGATCTCGGCCTGGGCCCCCCGGAAGAAGCGATCGCCGAAGCCGAGAGCGACGGAGCCGGCCACCACGGCGAGGCGCAGGTCGCAGAGGTTGGCCACCGACGCCACCGCCCGACCCACCAGCACGGCGGTCCGGTCGACGACGTCTTCGCCCGCCTCGGCGGCGGGCCGGCCGGTGATGGCGGCGATGGAACTGCCCGACGCCTCGGCCTCCAGGCAACCGTGGGCCCCGCACCGGCACGACCGGCCGTCGGGCACGACGATCATGTGGCCGATATGGCCGGCGTTCCCCCCGGCACCGTCGAGGAGGCGGCCGTCGAGCACGATGCCTCCCCCGACGCCCGTGGAGACCACCATGGCGAGATAGTCGTCACACCCGGCGGCGGCGCCTCGCCACCCCTCGCCCAGGGCCAGGGCCTTGGCGTCGTTGTCGACGAAGGTCGCCAGGCCGGTGGCGCCGGCCAGACGGGACTTGAGGGGGTAGTCCCGCATCGAACCGATGTTGAGCGGTGACACCTCCTCGCCTCCCGCGCTCATGGGTCCGCCGCAGCCCACGCCACACACGACCACGTCGTTGCCGGCGTCCGGGACCACGGCGTCGACAAGCTCCAGGATCCGGTCCGTCACCGCCTCGGCATCGCCGGACTGCGGCGTGGGTGCTGCGGCCCTGGCCATCACGTCGCCATCGGCCGTCACGATGGCCGCAGCCACCTTGGTGCCCCCCACGTCGATACCCAGTGCCACCTCGATGACCGCAGGGTAGGCGGTCACCGCCGGCGAGTTTCACGCTGCGTGACCGAACCGGGGAACCGTGTCGCAGTAACCTCGATCCGCGTGTCCAGGCCCCGTCTCGCCGCGAGTGCCGCGCAGTCCTTCTCCCACGGTTTCGAGACCATCGTGGCCAACGTGGCCACGATCATCCAGGGCAAGGACGAGGCCATCCGTCTGGCCCTCGTCTGCCTCATCGCCGAGGGCCACCTGCTCATCGAGGACGTCCCCGGGGTGGGCAAGACCACCCTGGCCAAGGCGTTGGCGGCCAGCATCGACTGCTCCTGGGGGCGGATCCAGTTCACCCCCGACCTGCTCCCCTCCGACGTCACCGGGGTCACCGTCTACAACCGCGGGACGGGCGCGTTCGACTTCCGGCCCGGGGGCATCTTCGCCAACATCGTCCTCGCCGACGAGATCAACCGGGCATCACCCAAGACCCAGTCCGCCCTGCTCGAAGCCATGGAGGAGCGACAGGTCACCGCCGACAACACCACGTACCGGCTGCCCGAGCCGTTCATGGTCATCGCCACCCAGAACCCGATCGAGCACGAGGGCACCTTCCCGTTGCCCGAGAGCCAACTCGACCGCTTCCTCATGCGCATCCGCATCGGTTACCCGGCGCGCGACTCCGAGTTGGCCATCCTCGACACCCACGGCGCGGCCGAGCCCGCGCTCGACCAGCTCTCCCCGGTGGCCAAGGCCAGTGACGTCGACGCCATGATCGCCATGGCCCATGGCATCCACGTGGCCCAGAGCCTGAAGGGCTACATCGTCGACCTCGCGGCGGCCACCCGCCGGCGTCCGGAGCTGGCCCTGGGTGTGTCGCCCCGGGCCGCCCTTGGCCTGCTGCGAGCGGCGCGGGCCCGCAGCGCGGCGGCGGGCCGGGAC
>JALZAH010000003.1 GCA_030948425.1 Actinomycetota bacterium | reverse complement strand
GCAGCCGCGCGCGGACACGGGCGATCAGCTCCTGGGGCTTGAACGGCTTGACGACGTAGTCGTCGGCGCCCGACTCGAGGCCGACGACGATGTCGACGGTGTCGGTGCGGGCGGTGAGCATGACGATCGGGATCCCGGACTCGGCACGGATACGGCGGCATACCTCCATGCCGTCGAGCCCTGGAAGCATGACGTCGAGGAGCACGAGGTCGGGTCGGTAGTCGCGGAAGACGGCGACGGCCGACGACCCGTCGGCGACATGAGAGACGTCCAACCCTTCCTGGCGGAGCACGATGCTGAGCATCTCCGCGAGGGCGAGGTCGTCATCGACCACTAGTACGCGACCCTTCACGCCGGTTGCCCCTTCCGTTCGTGCCCTGTCTCAGTTTTGGAATTATCCCACAAAGGGTGTGTCCATACCCCCACTCACGAGCCGCGCCCGCCCCCCGTTCTCCCGTAGATCGAGTACCCCTCGACCTGACCGACCGGCGCGAACCGCGCGTCCCTCGTCACCAGCGCATCCGGTCCTCCGCCGGAACGCACCACCACGACGTCAGAAGCGTCCAGCGCCCGGGTCGAGTTCCCGGCGGCCCCCGACACGAAGTCGAGGTATGCCGCCTGGTCGGCCTGGGCGAACGCGTCGAGGGGATTGCTCATCCAGACCCGCACCCCCTCGGCCGCCAGCGACTCCGCGAGGGGCTCGTCAGCTAGGACGACTGTGTCGCCCGCTGCTTGACGCACAGCCGCGACGATGGCCGGGCGGCCGGAGGGGTTGAGCGAGTCAAGGCGGGAGGCTAGGAGGAGACCGGAGCCAATGACCGCCACGGTGGCCGCCACGGCGATGCCGAGCCGGCTGGTGGACGTGGGGCTGGGCACCTCTCGCGTGTGGGTGAAGCGCCGGGCCGCTGGGGCCACACAGAGCATCAGCAGCCACACTCCGTGCCGAGCCGAGGTGGCGGTGCCGACGACCAGCCCGAGGATGGCCACCACCTCCCACAGCGGTGGACGCGCCCAGAGCGCCGCGGCGACCAACACGATGCCGGCGACGATGAGAAGCAGGTCGAAGAGGCTCGACGGGTTCGGCCGCGCCCAGAGCTCGGTCCCGCGGCGAGCGGCCTCGTTGCCGAGGAGCCCGGCGTAATAAGTCAGGGTCCGACCCAGGGCCGGGTTGGCGAACAGCGCCAGGAGACAAACCAGTCCGACCACGACGGTCTCAAGCGGGCGCATTCTCAGCCGCGAGAAGGCGAGGTAAGCGCCGGTGACCCCCACTCCGAGCAGCACGGCGCCGTGGAGGTTGCCCCATAGTGCTAGTAGGGGTAGGACCCACCAGACCGCCCTACTCGGCCGGTCGTGCTCTCGCCGCAGGAGGATCAACAGGAGGGGGAAGAGGGCGACCGAGAACAGCTGCAGCTTGACCGACCCCAGGGCCGGAAGGGCACCGACGGACATGAGCGCCAAGGTCGCCGCGGTAGGCCCGTCCCCCGTGCCGAGCCGCCTCGCGCCGCTCGCGAGCAGGACGAGCGCTACCGCGTTAACGACCAGCTGCGCGACGACGATGCCGATGGGGCCGGGTGCGGCCAGAGCGGCAAGAGCCAGTTCCGCGAGGACCGGGGCGTTCGGCCAACCGGTCGACGGGGCCGCCGCGAACGGGATGCCGTCGGGAACGCCGCCCGTCCTGACGATGGCCCGGCCCATCGCCACCGCCCAGTAGGTGTCGGCGCCGACGGTAACGAACCGCGCGGCGAGCATCACCACAGCCACCCCCGCCAACGCGGTCCACAGCACGGGGCTCGCGTGGATGTGCGCCCTCGACCGGTCAGTCGTCATGGACCAACGGGGCTGCGGCCCTGGGCCCGGGGAGGGCGGCGGCGCGGGACGAGACGGCCAGCAGCGCCAGGCCGACGAGGCCGGCAATCACGTAGACCCCACTGACCACGACCTGCCATGCGGAGAAGCGGAGCTCGGCCCCACCACCGGCGGGCAGGAACCACATCGGGGCGACGTAGAAGACCGCGGCCAGGACCCACGTGATACCAGTCCTGAAGCGCGCGTACGCATACATGAGGGCGGGCACCACCCAGACCCAGTGATGGGTCCATGAGATCGGTGACGCCAACAGGCCGCCCACGGCCAAGGCCAGCATGGCTCCGACGTCGTCGGCGTGACGCAGGCAGTGTCTGGCCACCAAGGTCGCAGCAACCAGGATCACCACTGCCAGAGGTACCCAGACCTCCGTAGGAGGACGTTCATCACCACTGGCATGCACGATCACCGCCCGAAGGGATTGGTTGGCGGCCAGGAGGGCGTCTGCGCCGAAACCCATAGTCTTGTCGAGGTCCTCGAGCCAGTAGCGGGCCGAGGAGGCGGGTGCCAGCCACCAGCCCACGGCAACGGTACCGACGAACGCCCCCACCGATCGGGCCACCGCCCACCAGTCCCGTTTAAGAACGTAGTAAACGACGAACACCGCGGGGGTCAGCTTGACACCGGCGGCCAGCCCGATCAGCACACCGCGCCACGGGGGCGGCAGGACGAGCAGGTCGATCACCACGAGGGCAACGAGGAGGAGGTTCACCTGCCCGAGGACCAGGTTGCGGACCAACGGCTCGAGGGCGAGGCCCCCCAGGAGGAAGAGCGTCGTCACCATGTCGGCAACGCCCAGGCGCCGCGCCACGAGTGCCCCCACCAGGACGTAGCCGACCAAGGAGACGAGGGTCAGCAGCCATGCCGCCAACGGAAGGCCCACCGCACCCAGCGGCACCATGACCACCGCGCCGAAGGGCGGGTAGTTGAACGGGAGGACGCCGGGGATCGGGTCGTAGATCTGTTGGCCCTGCAGGACCGAACGGCCACCGGCGACGAAGTCCTCCAGGTCGACCAGTGACCACGTGGTGGCATGCATCCACCGGAGCACCAGGGCAGCCACGATGATGATCAGCGTTGCCGTCACCGCGACCGACGGCGGTGTGAACGCCCGCTGATGCTCCTTCGGGCCGCTCAGCGGGTCCGGAGTGCTCTTCACACCGGGTGACTGTAGGCGGAGCCGGCTGCAGCGTCCGTGGTTCGGCTTCAAGCACCACCGTTCGACCCATGCCGGGAGAACGCGACGGCCCGTCCGGCGGAAGCCGGGACGGGCCGAAGGGCGACCCCGAGGAGGGGTCAGTAGCGGTAGTGCTCCGGCTTGAAGGGGCCGGCGACGTCGACGCCGAGGTACTCTGCCTGGCCCTTGCTCAGCTCGGTGAGGTGGACACCCAGCGCTCCGAGGTGGAGCCGGGCAACCTTCTCGTCGAGGTGCTTGGGCAGGACGTAGACCTGCTTCTCGTAGTCACCGGTCTTGGTGAACAGCTCGATCTGGGCGATCGTCTGGTTGGAGAATGAGTTGCTCATGACGAAGCTGGGGTGGCCAGTCGCGTTGCCAAGGTTCATCAGTCGGCCCTCGGACAGGACGATGATCGACGTGCCCGACGCGAAGGTCCACTCGTGCACCTGGGGCTTGATCTGCGTCTTGATAATCCCGGGCAGCTTCGCCAGGCCGGCCATGTCGATCTCGTTGTCGAAGTGGCCGATGTTGGCGACGATCGCCTTGTTCTTCATGCGTGACATCTGCTCGGCGGTGATGACGTCGAAGCAGCCGGTGCACGTGATGAAGATGTCGGCCGTCTCGACGACGTCGTCGAGCGTGGCGACCTGAAAGCCCTCCATCGCGGCCTGCAGGGCGCAGATCGGGTCGACCTCGGTGATGATGACCCGGGCGCCCTGACCACGCAGAGACTCGGCGCAGCCCTTGCCCACATCGCCGTAGCCGAGGACGACAGCGACCTTGCCGCCGATAAGGACGTCGGTGGCGCGGTTGAGACCGTCGATAAGCGAGTGACGGCAGCCGTACTTGTTGTCGAACTTGCTCTTGGTGACCGAGTCATTGACGTTAATGGCCGGGAAAAGCAGGTCACCGGTCTCGGCCAGCTGGTAGAGCCGGTGGACACCCGTGGTGGTCTCCTCGGTGACGCCCTGGATCCCTTCGGAGACGGTCGTCCACTTGTTGGCG
>JALZAH010000002.1 GCA_030948425.1 Actinomycetota bacterium | reverse complement strand
CCTCAAGTCCGACTTCGAGTCCAACAGCGAGCACGGGGAAGAGTTGCGTACCCACGTGGCCAATCGGATCGGAAAGTTCGGACGCCCCAAGACGGTGATCTTCACCGATGACCTGCCAAAGACCCGCAGCGGCAAGATCATGCGTCGTCTGCTCAAGGACGTAGCCGAGGGCCGCGACCTGGGTGACACCACTACGTTGGCCGATCCCGGCGTGGTCGAGGAGATCCGCAAGCGTTCGTCAACGGCGCCCGAGGAGGCCTGAGGACCAGCGGCGCAGAACCCACTTGGCCTGATGGGCCGGTAGCGTCGGTTCGGGTGGCAGAGCGTTGCGAGGACAGTGTGACCGCTGACAACTGGCGCTGGCACACTCAGCCGGTGCCGCCAGGACCGTCGGTGATCTTCGATCTCGATGGAGTTCTCTCCGACGCCGCCACCCGTCAGCACTTCGTGGAAGGGGGCCGGCGGGACTGGGACGCGTTCTTCGAGGCGTGCGCCGATGACGCCGTCATCGAGGAGGTTGCCCGACTCCTCGAGCTGCTCGACCCGGCGTTGCCCATCGTGGTGCTCACCGGTCGACCCCTGCGGGTCGGACCCCAGACCCTGTCCTGGCTTGAACGGTATGGACTGCGCTGGGACCTGCTGATCATGCGCGACGTCGGCGACTACGAGGCGGCCCGCCGCTTCAAGCGTCGCTCCGTCGACGAGCTGCGGGCTCTCGGGCTACGACCCGTCCTGGCCTTCGAGGACGACCGGCGCAACGTGGAGATGTTCCGCGACGCCGGCGTTCCCTGCGTGTACATCCACTCCGGATACTACGACTGAGGGCCCCGCGGCTACCCACCCGGAGGATGCGCCTGGAGGTGAGGTCTTGGCTGATTTTCAGGTGCCCAGCGGCCGATGTCGGCGTGGGTGGCGTATAACGGTGGCAGACGAAAGGACGCACCGTGAGCAGGAACAGTCTCAAGACCGCAGTGGTGCTCGCTGCCCTCGGGGCGGTGTTCATTCTGGTCGGCGGCGCTCTGGGAGGCCGGGTCGGTCTGGTCATCGGCCTGGTCCTGGGGCTGGCCATCACCGGCTTCTCCTACTGGTTCTCCGACCGGATTGCCATCAAGGCAGCCCGGGCCCAACCTGTGTCCGAGGCGCAGATGCCGGAGTACTACGCCATCGTCCGGGACCTGACGGAGCGGGCCAGGATGCCCATGCCCAAGCTGTTCGTCACCCCCGACGCCCAGCCCAACGCCTTCGCCACCGGCCGCAACCCTGACCACGCGGCGGTGGCGGTCACCCAGGGGATCCTGCAGATCTGTTCCTGGGACGAGTTGCGGGGCGTGCTGGCTCATGAGATCAGCCATGTCGGCAACCGAGACATCCTCATCTCGTCGGTGGCGGCGGCCATCGCCATGGCCATCACCTTCGTGGCCCGGATGGCTGCCTGGTCGACGATCTTCACCGGCGGTGACAGCGAGGGCGGGCCCAACATCATCGAGATCCTGGCTCTCGCCATCCTCGCCCCGCTGGCCGCCGCCCTGCTCCAGATGGCACTGTCGCGCAGTCGCGAGTTCGAGGCTGACCGGTCCGGCGCCCGCCTGATCGGTGACGGCGAGCCTCTGGCCCGGGCACTGCAGAAGCTGGAATCGGCGTCTCAGCAGATCCCCATGCCGGCCGCCCGCCCGGAGATGGCGGGCATGTACATCATGAACCCTCTGGCCCTCAACAGGGTGTCGTTCAAGAAGCTCTTCGCTGACCATCCGCCGACCGAGGACCGCATCGCCCGGCTCCGGTCCCACGAATGGTCCAAGGAGCTCTGAGGGCTCAGTCCCGGAAGTTCTCGAACTGAAGGGCGATCCCGAAGTCCTCGTCGCGCAGGGCGGCGATGACTGCCTGCAGGTCATCGCGCTTCTTGGCCGTGACCCGGAGCTGTTCGCCCTGGGTCTGTGATGCCATCCCCTTGGGACCCTTGTCCTTGATGAAGCGGTTGATGGCCTTGGCGTTGTCGGAGGAGATGCCCGCCTTGAGCTCGACGCTCTGGCGCACCGTACCCTTGGCCGCCTGCTCGACCTTGCCGTATTCGACGGCCTTGAGAGAGATCTTGCGCTTGACGAGCTTCTCCTCGAGGACCTGGACCACGGCGCGCAGCCGGTCCTCGGTGGCGGAGTGCAGCTCCAGGGCCAGATCGTCGCCGTCGATGGACGAATCGGTGTTCTTGAAGTCGAACCGGGTGGCCAGCTCGCGGCGGGCCTGGTCCACCGCATTGCGGACCTCCTGCTTGTCGACCTGGGAGACGACGTCGAAGGTGGGCATGAGCCCACGCTACCCGGGGTCCGAGGGCGGGGGAACAGACACCGGCCGATAGGGTCGCAGACCATGAGCGGAGGGACGTGACCGCACTGTTTTGGAACAGCCTGGGGCCTCACGGCACCGATCGTGCGGAGCTCGTCACCGTAGCCGGCCGGTCCCTGTCGTCGGCCGCCCTGGCTGAGGCCACCGGAGCCATGGCCGCCAGTCTGCGGGGTGCCGATGTCGTCGCCGTGGACACCCGGTCGGGCTTGGAGACGGTGGTGGCCGTGCTGGGCGCGTTGGCCGCCGGATCCGTGGCCGTGCCCGTACCGGGCGATTCCGGGCCGGCGTCGCCCGGGACGGGAACGACCACAGCGCCGGCCGCCAACGCCCCCA
>JALZAH010000639.1 GCA_030948425.1 Actinomycetota bacterium | reverse complement strand
TCGACGAGACCGAGGAGGCCGCCCGGCTCTGGACACAGGGGTTGTCGGCTGACCCGGGCCGACACAACCAGACCGGGGTGGCGGAGGCCGTCCTCGGTGCCGAGAACGGTGCGCTCGATCCCGGGGCACATGCCCCGACCCAGAAGATGAGTGCAACGACTCCGGCGAACCTCATCCACCGGCCATGCAGTCCACCGGTCGGCCTGTCGCGGACGGCAACGGTCATCGGCGTCCCACGCCGAGACCCTAGGCCCCGGGCCACGGTCAGCGACGCCACCTCGGCTACTGCGACACTGATCCGATGTTCGGTCACCACCCGCTGCTGCTGGTGGTCGCCGGGTTCGGTGCCGGACTGTCGGGGAGCATCGCCGGTCTGGCGTCGCTGATCTCCTACCCGGCGCTGTTGGCCATCGGCCTTCCGCCGGTGACCGCCAACGTCACCAACACCGTGGCGCTGGTCTTCAACGGTGTCGGTTCCACCTGGGGGTCCCTCCCAGAGCTGCGGGGTCAATGGCCGTGGCTCCGCCGCCTGGTCCTCGCCGGCGTGCTGGGCGGCGCCATGGGCAGCATCCTGCTGCTGGTCACGCCGCCGGTGGCGTTCGAGCTGGCCGTGCCCTGGCTCATCGCTGCCGGTGCGATCGCCATTCTCGTGCCCCCACCGGCCTGGTTGACCAACCGGCGCGCCGGGGCCGACAGCCGGCCGACGGTAGTCGTCTCCCTGTTCGTGGTGGCGGTCTACGGCGGCTACTTCGGAGCGGCGGCCGGAGTGTTGATGCTCGCCGTGCTCCTCACCGCCACCGCCCAAGGCATGGCCCGCAGCAGCGCAGTCAAAAACGTCGTCCTGGGCTCAGCCAACGGCCTCGCCGCGGTGGCCTTCGCCGCTTTCGGACCCGTCCGGTGGTCGGTCGTCGTCCCCCTGGCTCTCGGACTGCTGGTCGGCGGCCGTCTCGGACCGATCGTGGTGCGCCGAGCACCGGTGCGGATCCTTCGCGTCATGATTGGCCTGGCCGGCATAGGCCTGGCCGTGCACCTGGGGCTCGACACCTACTCCTGATCGACAGCCACCACGATCGGACGAGGCGTGAACCGCCGCCCGATCGGGAAGGTCATGCGGGAGCATCAGACACCAGAGAGGAAACCTGCTGCATGGTCACCACCCCCCGCATCACCCTCAATGACGGAACGTCTATCCCCCAGATCGGCTTTGGGGTGTTCCAGGTCCCCGCCGACCAGGTGGTCACCCCGGTCGTCGCCGCCATCGAGACCGGTTACCGCCTCATCGACACCGCTGCCGCCTACGGCAACGAGGAAGGGGTCGGTCAGGCCATCGCCAACAGTGACGTCCCCCGCGACGATCTGTACATCACCACCAAGCTGGGCAACGACGACCACGGCTATGACAAGGCCCTCGCCGCCTTTGACGCCAGCCTGGCCAAGCTGGGTCTCGACACCGTGGATCTGTACCTCATCCACTGGCCGTTGCCCAACCGCGACCTGTATGTGGACACCTGGAAGGCCTTCGAGAAGATCCTCGCCGACGGGCGTGCCCGCTCGATCGGCGTCTCCAACTTCAACGTGGAACACCTCGAGCGCCTGGCCGGCGAAAGCGGTGTCGTACCGGTGGTGAACCAGATCGAGCTGCACCCCCGGTTTGCCCAAGCCAAGCTTCGGGCCTACAACGCCCAGCACGGCATCGCCACCGAGGCGTGGAGCCCCATCGGTCAGGGCAAAGGACTCCTCGATGATGACGTGGTGGCCGGTATCGCCAAGGCGCAGGACCGCTCACCGGCCCAGGTCGTGCTCCGTTGGCACATCCAGCTGGGCGACGTGGTCATTCCCAAGTCGGTCAACCCCGACCGCATCCGGGAGAACATCGAGGTGTTCGACTTCGAGCTGAGCTCCGAGGAGATGGACCAGCTGAGCGAGCTGGGCCCCGAGGACCGCGTCGGCCCGGATCCGGCCACATTCGACCCGACCTGAGTCACCCGATCCGAGTTGCCCGATCCGTGCGGCCGGCGCGCTCCGGGGAGGCAGGCGCCTACCCGGGGAGCTGGCCCAGGGTCACGGTGACCGTTCGACTGCCGCCACCTTGAGACTGGACGGTTACCTTGGCCGACTGCCCCGGCATCGCGTTGGACAGGATGCCCTGGAGGTCAGCGAGGGACGGGGTGGGCATGTCGTTGATGGCGGTGATGAGGTCGCCGCCCTTGATCCCCGCCTTGTCAGACGGACCGCCAGGGACCACGCTGACGATGACAACACCGTTGGCCTGACCAGGGTTGCCGCTACCGGACGACGCCATGATGCCCAGTTCGGCTCGTCCGGAGTTGGTCACCTTCCCCGACGAGATGAGCTGGGGGACGATCGACTTGACGATGTCACTGGGGATGGCAAAGCCGATGCCGGCGGCCGGTCCCCCCTGCTGCTGGTCGGTGGCGGCCAGGGTGGGGATGCCGATCACCTCACCATTCAGGTCGACGAGCGCCCCGCCGCTGTTCCCCGGGTTGATCGGGGCGCTGGTCTGCACCGTCGAGGGCAGGGTCACGGTCGGACTCTCGGCTACGGGCCGACCGTTGAAGCTCACGATGCCTTCAGTGACGCTGCTGGCGAAGCCCAGGGGATTACCGATGGCCAGGGTGATGTCGCCGATCTGGAGGGCTTTGGACTTTCCGAACGTTGCCGGCTGCAGAGACTTGGCATCCGGGACCTTGATCACGGCCAGGTCGCCACCGGTATAGACCCCGACGAGGGTGGCGCTGGAGGTCTGGCCGTTGGAGAACGTGACCTGGAAGCTCTTGGACGTGCCCACCACGTGGGCGTTGGTCACGATGTCGCCCTTGGTGTCGTAGATGACCCCCGAACCGAGGTCGGTGGTGCCCTGCGAGGTGCTCGTCACCTCCACCACCTGAGGCTTGACCTTGGCCACCACGCTCACGAATGCCTGCTGAAGAGCAAGGGCCCCGG
>JALZAH010000617.1 GCA_030948425.1 Actinomycetota bacterium | reverse complement strand
CCTTCGGAGGCCTTCCGCCGAACACGCAAATTTGCAGGTAAATCATCCGAGAGCCGACGCCCGGACTCGAACCGGGGACCCCTTCATTACGAGTGAAGTGCTCTACCAGCTGAGCTACGTCGGCGTGTGCAGGGATTTCCCGGATTTTCCGCGTCCCCGGCCCGGTTTTGGGCTGCGCGGGGGCTGCAAAATCGTGGATGGCCGCTGCTTCGGGCAAGCGTAGCCGACGCTCGTCGGGCTCGGTGGCTAGAGAAGCAGTCCTCGCCGTTGGCTCGAGCATCGGATTAAGCGACCCGTAGTTGACGGCGCTGGCGGGCAGCGAGAGCGAACTGCCGGGCACGACGCCGCTCGTCCTCGGCAGGCTTCGAGCCCTCGTCTTCGAGGTCCTCGATCGCGAACGAGTAGCTGCGCTCGAGCATGTCGACGCTGGTGCCGCACTGCTTGGCGATCGCCTGTCGGTCCTCACCGGCGCGGATGCGCAGCGAGATCATTCCGCGCCGGAGTGAGTACGGGGTCGCGCGGATGATGTCGCCGTGCTCGTCGGGCCACTCCTCCGCGACCTTACGGACGGCTGGGGCGAAGTATTTGCTGGGCCATTTATGGGCCTGGCTTCCGGTCATGTGGCCGTCCGGCGCGCCGTGACCGCCGAGGTCGCCGCGCAAGAGGAAGTCGTCCTCTGTGCTCGGGTATCCGTGCGCCGCGAGAGCGGCCTTCCAGGCGGCGAGGTCATCAGTCAGGAGGGCGTCGATCGGAGGTCGGCGGGATGGCCCAGTGGCCCCCTCGGTCTTGCCGGAATCAAGCGCGCCGTAGCTGAGGACCTCACGTACGGTGGCGCGGCGGCCCCCGACGTCGCCTACGGTGAGGGCCCAGATCTCCTGGTTGCGCATGCCGAGGCCGTACTGCACCGAGACGGCTGTGGCGTCACGGAGGGCGAGGAGCGGAGACCGCTGCCCCAACCTCTCCAGCATGACGAGTCGGATGCGCTCGACGGCGAGCGGCGACAGCGCCCACGAGGCCAGATCGTCGCGGCGCTTTCCGGGCGACACCTGCCTGGTCGCGCCGGTGCCGGCACGGCGAGAGGCTCGTCGCATGCCGCGGCGCCGCTGCATCGTCAGGCACCCATTCGTCGACACTGGCCATGAGTCATCCTCGACGGCCCACGAGAGCGCGGACGAGAGGACCTTCCATGCCTTTGCTTCGACCGAGGGGCTGACGCCGGCCTGGCGCATCCCTTGCACCCAGCGCTTGAGGACGTCTGCGGTTGCGAACTCGACCGCAGGAACGTGGCCGATCGCATAGCCGCCTTTCTGTCCGAGCGGTTTGATGGCCGGTTCGACCTCGACGATCTCGCCGGTCTTCTTCATGTGCCGCTCGATGGGATTGCCGATGACATGGCGTGAGGCAGTCGAGCGGTAGCTGTTCCAGGTGCTGCGGGCGAGCCCGCCGACGGAATCGGGATGGGCATCTGTCGCTAGCCACTCAAGGATGAGCTCGCCGACGGGCGTGATGTCGGGCAGGACCTCTGGGGCGTCGGATCCGAGCAGAAATTCGCGGAGGCGGTTGCGACGCTCCGCGGCGACGTACTCCCTCGCCCAAGCATCGGCGGAAGTCTTGGTTTTGAAGCTCTTGGACCGGACGCGCCCCTCATGGTCTCGGTAGCCGAGCTGCCAGGTCTTGCCATGCCGGCCATCGTGTGGCCAGCGTCCGTGCTTTTTCCAGGGTTCACGCATAACTCGACGTCCCTACGGACGAGCCTCGGTCCTTAAGCCACGCCGATGGCGCAGCGCGTCGGCGGAGAGGTCGAAGCGCAGCTGGCTGCCGAGCTTGGGAGTTCGCTCCGGCTGGTCGATTCGTCTGGGGGTCTTGCGGGTTCGTGGTCGCGTGGGCATGGATTCGATCGGTGGCGTGGTTGGATTGGTCGGCTGCAGAAGCTGCCCCTGCACCCACTCGAGAACGTCCTGGTTGTCCAGGAGCACGGCTCGCGATCCACGGCGCCGATAAGCGGTCAGGGCGCCGGATGCATAGGCGCGCCGGACCGTCTTGACCGAGCAGCGAGCGATCGCCGCGGCCTCCTCAGGGGTCAGGAGGTTTGGGCTAACGGCGGCCATATCCGGTGTCACCTGTTGTGGCTATGACCTCATGTATGCCCAGAGCCACCGATCGCTCTCCCTGCCGGAGCCAGTCGGTCAGGTCATAGCCGTCGTCCCGGTCTGGCGCGAGGTCGAGCACTCGGACGTCACCGAGCGGGGAAATGTCGCTCTCGATCGCTGCCGCGGCTGCCCGTCCCCGTTCGTCGCAGTCCATGATGACCGTGACCTCCCGTCCGGCAAGCAGCTGGGCCCACGGACGTCTCCAGGCGTCGACGCCGGGCACAGCGATCGCGGGTAGCCCGCGGGAGCGGGCGCCGATCATGTCTGGCTCGCCCTCTACCAGGAGCACATGCGTCGAGGGTTCGGCGGCCGGGTGCGGCAGCAACGCCCGCCGTGAGCCGGCCGCGGCAAGCATCTTCGGCTCCGTGGGCTGCGGCCAAGGCTGGTAGCGCAGCATTCCGATGAGCTGACGCTCGTCGTCACGAACCGGAATCGTGATTCGTCCGCGGTCGACTCCGAGTTCGAGCTCCAGCATCGTGGCGTAGAGCCAGCCCCGCTCACGGGCGAGCTTGGCGATGAGAACGGTGTCAGCGGCGAGCGCTGCTTGCCAGCGATCGATGTCGTCCCTCGTCGTGCGCAGCGGCGAGCGCGGAGGTCTTGCCGGCCGCTTGGAGATCGACCCAGAACGGGGTCCGACGTTGGCGTTTGGGCCCCGCCGGTAGGGGTGGTGCTCGGTGAGCCGATAGGCGACCATCAGGTCTATCGCCTCCCTGGGTGAGTAGCCGCGTTTCTCGGCTGCGTCGAACGCGCCGCCTGCCGCGCCGCAGGCGTGGCAGTGCCAGGCGCCGTGTTCGAGGTTGACTGAGCAGGAGGGGTTGCGGTCGCCGCGGCGGTGTGCGTCGGGGTCGGCGAAGCACGGGACCGACGCTTCGGTACGCGCCCAGGCTGGTAGCTGGATCCCAAGCGCTTGGTAGTAGCCGCGGATGTCGGCGCCCGCGAGGGTCTGGCTCATCGCGCTGCCTCGCTGGTGTCCTCGGGGGCCGGCGGGATGTGCTTATAGAGGTGGCAGGCCGTGATCCAGCGACGGAAATTGCCGTCGTCGAAGGAGTACGGGAAGCTGACCTCGGAGAGACCGACGTCCCAGAAGTGCGCGGCCCAGCGGAG
>JALZAH010000613.1 GCA_030948425.1 Actinomycetota bacterium | reverse complement strand
TGGGGGGCGCCATGGCCGATCGGGTCGATCGTCGCCGCTGGCTCCTGGCCACCACGGTGGGCGAGACCGCCTTTGCCACGGTGCTGGCGGGGCTCGCCATCACCGGCCACGCCACGCCTCTGGCCGTCATCTTCGTGGTCCTCGGTGGAGGCACGGCAGCGGCCCTGGGCTTCCCCGCCTACCAGGCCATCCTCCCCGACCTGGTCCCCCGTGAAGACCTGCTCGCCGCCATGTCGTTGTCGTCGACCCAGTACAACCTGGGTCGGGTCGTGGGCCCGGCCCTGGCCGGCGTCGTCCTGGCCATCGGTTCCTACACGCTGGCCTTTGCCCTCAACGCCGCTCGTTCGGGGCGGTCATGGTCGCCCTGGTCTTCGTCAGGATCCCCCCGCCGATGCCCGACACCGAAGGTGGCACCCTCCGGGGCCGTATCGTCACGGGGATCCGAGCGGCCGCCGCCGAACCGGGCTGCCGTCTGGCCATCATCGCCATCGGTGTCACCGCCTTCCTGGTGTCGCCGTTCATCGCCCTCATCCCCGCCGTGGCCCTGAAGCTGTTCGACCACGAGGACACCGGCACGGCGATCCTGGTGACCGCCCAGGGGGTCGGGGCGGTCGTGGGAGCGCTGGCCCTCGCCCCCATGGCCCGCCGCTTCGGCCGCCGGCGGGCGCTTCAGGCCAGCCTCGTAGCGGTGGCGGTCGCCGTGATGATCTACGCCGCCGCCCCGTCCCTGCCCCTCGCCGCGGTCGCCCTGGTGATCGTCGGCGCCACCTACATCAGCGTGTTGTCGGGGCTGGGAACAGTGGTGCAACTCCGAGCCCCCCGGGCCTACCGGGCCCGGATCCTGAGCCTCTACATGGTGGCGCTGGGCACCATCTACCCCCTGGGGGCGGTCTTCCAGGGAGTGCTCGACGACCGCTTCGGCATCCGGGTGGTGACGGCGGGCTGCGCCGTGGTCTTCATTGGCATCGTGCTGGCCGTACGTTTCCTGCGACCCCAGCTCACCTCCGCCTTCGACGATCCCGTCGATCCGCCCGGCGACGACCACGACGAAGCCCGCGACCAGGGCGACGTCATTCCCCCGACTCCCGCCGGTTCAGCCGTCTGAGCACACGCTGACCCGACCGGGTCAGTGGGAGTTGCGACTGCCTCAGCCGGGGCGGTACACGGGCAGTCCGTCGGCATCGTCGGAGATGACCGGCGCTCCGAAGGCCGCCGCCACCGCGTTCCACCGGGCCCGGTCCCAGCCGCCGATGGCCTCGGCCACGGTACCGTCGGGCTCCACCAGGAACAGCGTGGGCACCGTCGAGATGCCGTAGGCATCAGAGACGGGGTATGGAGAGGCCTCGCTCACCGTCTGGACCCGCTGGCCCTCCTCCGTGGCGTAGCGCTGCAGGGCGGCGGGCGGATCTTCGCCGACCGCCACCACCCGGGCACCGCCTTCGGCCAGCGCCGTCAGCTTGGGGGCGACCATCTTGCAGACCGGACAGGTCACCTTGAAGAACGCCACGACGGTCCGGCCGGCCTGCCACGGATCGGTGACGGCCTCGCCGGTGACGGCGTCGGGAAGTGTGAACGAGGGGGCGATGGCCCCGGCGGCGATCACGCCGGGCGCCCGGGCACGGCGAGCGAGATTGTCGTCATGGGATGGATGGTAGGCGGCGCCAACATGGCCCCAGTCGGACCAACCACGTGAGACCGCGTTCTGAGAACACCGTGCGCTACCTACTGGGCCGTTGCGGGTGACGGTGGCGCGGCCGGTACAACATCCTTCATGACACACGACCAAACGGGGAGCCGATGAGACGACGTCAGAGCGTCCTGGTAGCGGTGCCTGCTGTGGTCTTGTTCACGCTGGCCGCGGCGGCGGCGGTTCCGCCGCAGCGGCTCCCCCACCACCTGCATGCGGCTCGGTGCTCACGACGAACACCAAGCTCGTCGCCGATGTAGGGCCTTGCCCTGGCGACGGGTCTGGTCATCGGGGCCAACGGCATCACCGTCGACCTCAACGGCCACCGGGTGCTCGGGCCGCTGAGCCCGGCACCGGGAACACCCACCATCACGGCCAACGCCAAAGGAATCACCTTCCGCAAGACAAGGGGGTCGACGGTGATGAACGGCGAGGTGGCCCGCTTCGCCATGGGTGTGGCGATCGGTGGCGGATCGGCCAACCACGTCACCACCCTGAACGTCACGACAACATCGGGACCGACGACGGCGACGGCATCGCCGCCTTCGGTTCCGACAGCAACCGGAACCCCGGATGTGGCAGCGACAAGTGGATGAAGCGCCTGTTCACGACCGTGAACCAGAACTGTGTCCGGGGATGATCCTCTCCGGGTAGGGCCTACTTCTCGCGGCGCACCAACCAGCGCAGGCGCTTGGCCCCCTCGAACGCCGCCTCGGCGGCCAGCTGGCCGATGCTGGTCGACAGCGTCGGGTACACGTGGATCAACCCGGC
>JALZAH010000603.1 GCA_030948425.1 Actinomycetota bacterium | reverse complement strand
AGACGTGGTCACCATCGTCGATGCCTCCCGCGCCATCACCCATCAGAGCTCATCGGTCAGCCGGGTGTTCGGTTTCGAGGCGGCCGAGCTGGTGGGCCAGAGCTTCTCGTCGTGGCTGCACCCCGACGACGCCCAGAACGTCGTGGCCCTTCTCGACGTCGCCGCCCGCGGCGCCCCGGGGGGCAGCGCCCTCGTGCAATACCGCCTTCGCCATCGCGACGGCTCGTGGCGCCACGTGGAGACGGCCGTCAACAACCTGTTGCACGACCCCGGGGTGCGGGGCCTGGTGCTCAACACCCGGGACGTGAGCGACCGGGTGGCGTTGGAGAACGAGCTACGCAACCAGGCCTGGCACGACGGATTGACGGGGTTGGCCAACCGCGCCCTGTTCACCGACCGGGTCAACCATGCCATCGCCAGCCAGGCCCGCATCGGCTCACCCCTGTCGGTGCTCTTCCTCGACCTCGACGACTTCAAGTCGCTCAACGACACCATGGGCCATGCCGCCGGCGACATCGTGCTCGGTGCCGTGGCCCGCCGGCTCGAGGGGTGCGTGCGGCCCGGCGACACCGTTGCCCGCTTCGGCGGCGACGAGTTCGCAGTCCTCCTCGAAACCGCCGGGCAAGGCGAGGCCGAGCGGGTGGCCGAGCGGATACTCGAACGGCTGGCCGAGCCCTTCGGGGTGATGGACCGCGACGTGCAGGTGCGGGCCAGCGTCGGTATCGCCGTGGCGGCCACGGTCGGCGATGCCGGGGTGTCGGTCGACGACCTGTTGGGCAACGCCGACGCTGCCATGTACGTGGCCAAGACCAGGGGCAAGGACCGCTTCGAGGTGTTCGAAGCCCGGATGCGCACGGCGGCGGTCGAGCGATCGGGGTTGCGTACCGACCTGGGATGGGCTCTCGAGCGTCGCCAGCTCGAGGTGCACTACCAGCCGGTGATCGACATTGCCACCGGCGCAGTGGCCGGCTTCGAGGCCCTGCTGCGCTGGCGCCATCCTCGCTTGGGACTGCTCCTGCCCGGTGAGTTCATCGACCTGGCCGAGGAGACCGGTCTCATCGTGCCCATCGGCACGTGGGTGCTCGGCGAGGCCTGCGGGCAGGCGCGATCGTGGACCGATTCGAACGGCGGACGCATGACCATGGCCGTCAACGTGTCCGCTCGCCAACTGCACGACGCCGGGTTGGCAGCGACCGTGGCGGCGGCCCTGGCTTCGTCGGAGGTCGACCCGGCGAGCCTCGTGCTGGAGATCACCGAGAGCGTGACGATGGCCGAGACCGACGTCACCATCTCTCGACTGCGGGCCCTCAAGGACCTGGGCGTCGGCCTGGCTATCGACGACTTCGGCACGGGGTACTCGTCACTGCGATACCTCCGGCGATTCCCGGTCGACCTCCTCAAGATCGACCGCTCGTTCGTGGCCGGTGTCGGTCGCAACCCCGAGGACAGCGCCATCGTGTCCAGCGTGATCGGGTTGGCCCACTCGTTTGGGCTCGGGGTCGTGGCCGAGGGGGTAGAGACGGCCGAGCAGCTGGAGGAACTGACCCGCTTCGGCTGCGATTACGCCCAGGGGTACCACTGGCTGCGACCGGCCAGCGCGTCGGAGGTCGAGCGCTGGCTACAGGCCACGCTGGTTGCGCCAGGTGAGTCTCCTCCTCCGAAGCAGGTACGGGTGGTGATCGCCGACGACCGGGCCCCGGTGCGGGCGGCCATCCGGATGGCCATGGAGCTCCATGGGGGGTTTCGTATCGTCGGCGAGGCCGCCAACGGTTTCCAGGCGGTCGAGGCGGCCCGCCGCCAACAGCCCGACCTGGTGGTGCTCGACCTCGTCATGCCCGAGCAGGGCGGACTCGAAGCCCTCCCCGGGCTACGCAAGGTCGCGCCGGGCGCGGGCATAGTGCTGCTCACCGCTCACGACCTGGCCGATGTGCCCTGCGACGCCGTTGCCGGGTCGCTTGGGCTCTTCGACAAGACCACCGACCTCTCGTCGCTCGTCGACCAACTGGCCGCCTGCGTGGCCTGAACACCGCGGCCGGCCTGAGGGCCTCGTCAGCGACCCCTCCGCGGTCACCGCAGACGGAGGATCCGGCCCAGCCAGGCGTTGGCCCTCGGGTCACCGTCGAGCACGTCGTAGTGCGACTCCACCAGCGACTCGACGCGCCAGCCGGGACCGAAGGCGTCGAGGAGCTCGTGGTAGCCGAGGCGCCGGGGAGCGGGGGGCGACCGCCGCAGGCTGAAGCAGAGAACGTGGTACACGCCTCCGGGGCGCAGGACGGTGTGGAGCCCGTCGATGAGGTGACGTCTGTCGATGTCGGAGAACAGGTGGAGCAGGCCGACGTCAATGACGCTGTCGAAACGCTCCGGGCTCGCCCTCAGGTGCAGGGCGTCGGACACCCGGAACTCGACCCCGACCGAGCGCTCGGTGGCCTTGGCCCGGGCCGCCTCAACGGCGATGGTCGAAGCGTCGATGCCGACGACGTCCATCCCCCGGCCGGTGAGGAACAGCGAGTTCTCGCCCGTGCCGCAGCCGACGTCGAGCACCTTGCCGGTGATCTGGCCGCGCTCGGCCAGGTCGACGATGCTCGCCTGCGGCGCGCCGATCTCCCACGGAGGTCGTTGCGGGTCGCGCCGGTCGACCAACGGTGTCATGCCCGCGTAGGCCGACTCGAACCTGGCCATCGGCACCGTTTCGATCACCGGACACGCCGGCATCACTGGTACCTCCACGCTGAGAGGAGGCGGGCGGGTGGCGGCGAGATACGTCCAGCCTCATCACAGCGGGGTTCAGCGGGAGGTGGGCGGGCCTACCCGGGGGCGTCGTGGCTGGCGGCCTTGGCCAGCTGGCGCCGCTCCTCGAGCAGGCCCACCACCAGGTCGCGCATGGAGAAGACGCCCACCAGGGTGTCGTTGT
>JALZAH010000582.1 GCA_030948425.1 Actinomycetota bacterium | reverse complement strand
GTCGTCGTCGTGTAGGAGTAGAATTCCCCACCGGAGTCGGAGCATCCGACTCTGACGGACGCGTTGGCGGCAAAGTTACGAAGCGCGACGTGCACCCAGTGGCAGCCAGCGGAGGCGGTAGTACAGGTACCGACGGGCGACGTCCCGACGCCCGCTTTCGACACGGTGACGCTCGGTGGCGGGTCATTGGTCCTCACTCCCACGTGGTTGGAGGCGTTGCTGCTGCCGAAGGAGTTGTCAGCGGTGGCATAGACGTCGTAGTCCGTGGCGTAGGCCAATCCGCCGATGGTCGGAGTGGCAGGGTTCGCGCATCCGCCCTGCCAGGCGAGCGTGCCGTTGAGGATGACTTTGCAGGTGACTGCTCCGCTGTTGTGCCCGTCGACCTTGAACGAGACGGCAATCTGGCGATCACCGGAAGGGCTGGCTGAAAGGTTCGACACGGTGGGGGCGATCCCGACAGCCGTTGCGGGAGTGGTGGCCTTCGCTCCCGTCACCGTCTTGCCGTTGGCGGTGGTCACTCCTGTGATAGTGAACGTATAGGAGGTTCCGGGGGTGAGGCCGGAGAACGTGGCCGACGTGCCCGAGGAGATGGTCTGCGGGGACAGGCCGTTGTCGCTGGCCACTGCGTAAGAGACAAGGGTCCCACCGTTGAGGGCGGGCTGTTGCCAGTTGACCTGGATGTCGGTGCCGCTGGCTTTTGAGGTTGGGCTCCCTGGGGCGGAGGCCGGCGTGTAGGGGGTCACGGCGTTGCTGGGCGAGGACGGCATGCTGGCATTGTTGAGATCGTTGGTCGCAATGACGGTGAAGGTGTACGAGGTGCCGAGTACGAGACCGTCGGCCGCGGTGACGTGGGCTGCGATGCCGGTGACCTTGGCGGCGACGAGTGATCCTTTCGCGCCGGACGAGGTTGCCGTAACGTCATAGCCCTGGATGGGGTGGCCTTGCCCATTCGCCGCCGACCACACCAGGTCAATCGACCCGTCGGCGTTGGCCGTGGCGGTCGGCGGGCCGGGCGGCGAAGGCACGGTTGCGCTGGGCGTCACCGGCGGCGACACGGCGCCGGGCCCGGTGCCGACGTTGTTCTTCGCCACCACGGTGAAGAGGTAGGTGTCGCCGTTGGTCAGGCTACCGACGGTGGTCTGCCCCGACCCGCCGGGAACAGTGCTCTGCCCCGGGGTCCCGCCCTTCCCGCTCACCGTCCACGAAACGTCGTACTCCTGGATCGCCGCCCCGTTGGCGGAGGCCGGGCCCCACGACACGACGGCGGTCGCGTTGCCCCCCGACGCGGCGACGGTCGTCGGGGCCCCGGGCGCGCTCGGCGGGATGGTGGTCGCGACACTGCGCGGCGCGATCGTGGACGGTCCGCTTCCGCCCTGGGTCACCGGAGGTTGGGTCTTCGGTAGCGTCGTCGCGGGGAATAGAACCGGCGGCTTGGGCACCGATGTCGTCGGCCGATCGTTGGTGGGGACATCGGGGACCGACTTGTCGATCTGCCGGAACCCGGTGCCGCCTTGGCCCAACACGAACGCCTCGGTCCCGGTCGGGTCGTCCACCCACAGACGGCCGCCGTCCTCCATCAGGGAAAACCGGGCGTTGGCGGCGATGTTGACCCCCGGCGCGTTGGCATAGGTGCCGGAGGGCTCGACGACCACCAATCGGCCGTCGGTGTAGTTCGGTACGTAGACCTTGCCGTCGAAGGGGATCGGGCCTCCGAGTTCTTTGCCCTGCAGGCCCAGATCCACCGGGCGGACGTCACTTCCGTTGACGAGCACCAGCTGGCCGGCTCGGTTGACGGAGATGGGCAACAGGGCCCCGATGACCTTAGGCGGGACGACCACGGTGTCGCCGATGCCCAGGGGAAATGGAACGGAGGGCGAGGGCGTCGAGCCGACGATGGTGATGATGGCCCGCTTGCCGGCGGAGACCACGGTCGGCTTGTCGTCGACCAGCGACAGCTCCATCCCCTCGTCAGCTCCGACGTCGACGGGCTTGGCCGATCGCAACTGGCCGTCGGCGGTCATCGTCAGCGGTACCACGACGCCGGCGGTCGGTTCGCCAACCCATATCGTACCATTTGGAGCGATCACGCCCCGGGTCAGGCGCTGGCCCAACTGCAGCGTGCTCAGCGTCTCCAGCGTTGTCGGATTGACGACCGCGACGCTGCCCCTGGGGTCGACGACGACGAGCCTGTCGCCAATTGTGAGAAGGCTGACGTCGTGAGCGTCGGGCAGGCTCTGGGAATTGGCGACCGTTAGGTTGGCGACGTCGAGTCGGCTCACGTCCCCCGACCTGCGGTCGAGGAGCAGCGTCTGATCTCCCACCCGGACGACTTCGAGGGTGGCACCCTGAGCCCCCTTGATCGTCAGGCGCAGGTCGACCTTGGCCGACGAGCCGTTGGCCAGCATCACCGACCCCGTCGGGCTGTTGGTCAACCAGAACCGGCCGCTGAGGAGATCGATGACTCCGCCCTTCGACTGGGCGCCGACCAGTAGGGCGGCGACCAGGAAGAACACCGAGAACGAGGTGCCGATCATCACGAAGCCACGGGAACCTCCACGACCGCCCAGCCAACCCGAGATGGCATTCCGCCAGCCCGCTCTGCGCTGGTCAGGTCCGATAGGCTGCGGCCGTTCGCCCCCACTC
>JALZAH010000577.1 GCA_030948425.1 Actinomycetota bacterium | reverse complement strand
TCGCCGACCTCGGCGTGTCGTGCACCTGCGTGCGGGTGCCGGTGTACACCGGGCACTCGCTCTCGCTCAACGTCGAATTCGATCGCCCTCTCACTCCGGAACGGGCCGTTGCCATCCTGTCCGCAGCCCCTGGGGTGAGCCTGGTCGACGTTCCGACACCGTTGAAGTCGGCCGGTACCGATCTCTGCCTGGTCGGACGCATCCGCAACGACCCCGGCGTCGCCTCGGGACTGGCCCTGTTCGTTTCCGGCGACAATCTCCGGAAGGGGGCGGCGCTCAACGCCGTCCAGATCGCCGAGGCGATCGTCGCCCGTCAGTGACCACCTCTCACCCCGTCGCCGCCGGTCACCCGCAACCAAACCTCGAAGAGCAGGTGCGAGTGTGATTCCCCTGACCAAGGAGCAAAAGATCATCTCCGGCGTGGTGCTGGCCATCCTGGTCCTCGCCGTCGGCTACACCCTCATCCCGTTCCGCTTCGCCAACGCCGTCAATTGCGGCCCGCCTCTGTTGGGCGCCAAGCCGGGCACGTACAACGACCGTGGCCTTGGCTTCATCAAGCCGTCGCGCGACTGTCACAACGCCGCCCGCAGCCGGCTGGCCGTGGCCGCCGTCACCTCGTTCGTGGCCATGGGGGTCGGTGTCGCCGCCCTGGCGTCCAAGAACGAGAGTCAGAACTGCCTCAACGGCAACCACGAGGACTGCACCGAGTTCTGGCCGGCGGAGATGAGCGAGGCGGCCTCGGGCTATGCCTGTCAATGCAGTTGCCACTACGGGTAGAAGGCTGTCCCCTCTGGGGGGGGTGTCAGGAAGCTCGAGCGGCCAGGGCGTCGATGGCCGGCGCACCCGGGGAGAGGCCGAGTTGGTGTGAAAGCTCGCTGCTCTCACGCGTGAGCCGGGCCCCGCGGCTCGGATCTCGCCCCGCCAGGCTGCGGCCCCACTCGCCGAGGGTCCGGGCCAAGAGGACCTCGGCACCGAGACGGCGGTGGATCTCGGCGGCAGAGTGAAAGTACCTGTCGCTGGGCTCGGCCTCTCCGGCTGCGGCGGTGACGAGTGCCTGGTAACGGGCGACCGACCCCTTGCAGACCCAGGCAGGGCCGGCGACAGCGATCGGCGTCTTCGCTCGATCCAGCCCTCGGCCGGCCAGGTGGCACCGATCAGGGTCGCCCAGGATGGCGGCGGCTTCAGCCAGGTCGGTGGCCAGGTCGAGCCAACCGGCGTCGCAGGTGGACGCCCGGAGGACCGCATCGATCGTGGTGTCGAGCTCCCGCGTGGCCTCGCTGTTGCGGCCCAGGACGGCCAGGAGCAGGGTGAGTCGGCCCTGCCAGGCGATGTCGCCCTGGCAGTAGGCCCGCTCCCGACAATGGTCGAGCACGTCGTAGCGCTCGTGCTCGTCGCCCCAGGCCAGGGCCAGCGCGAACCGCTGCACCCAGGTGCGTTCCCGCGCCGCCGGTTCGTCGATGCCGGCCCGGGCGGCCAAGGCCCGACCGTCGAGCAGGGCACGCATGACCGCCCACCCGCTGGCGTCGCCGCGATGATCAGGCCGGCCGGAGGCGTGGGCCAGCTCGGCGTGGGCGACGATGTGCAGATCGGCTTCGGCCAGCTTTCCCAGGGCGACCAGATCGACAACGGCCCGAGCGTGGGCTTCGATGTCGAAGTCGTCCCAGACCGGGTCGGCGGGGGCCAGCGGTGACGACGGTCGGGGCGACGACGGTCGGGGCGACGGTCGGGGGCGCAACGCTGCGCCCCCGCTCGGCGCCGGGCCAGGCTGAGGAGCCACCGCCTCGGCTGCGAGAGGGCCTCGCACGACGGTGGGCGGGGTCACCTGGACGCGAAGCTCGTCGACCAGGGCCAAGTCCAGGTCGGCATCGAGGCGCTCCATGTCGATCACGGCCGGCCCCCCTCGTGCACCACAGCAGGAGTATCGGCTGCGTCGTCGACGGGCTTGAGACCGGGTCCTGGGAGGCCGGACTACTGTGAGTGAAGTATACGGAAACAACACACCGTTTGCCTACCCTTCCCCCGGGTCAGGGGTCCCCGTCGGGGCCTGCCGCTGCGAGTCGGAGGGACGGGGACGGACGACATCGCTGCGTTCGGGAGCGGGATCACGTTGGGCCGCGGTGAGGTCTTCGACGTCGTGGCCCGGTGTGACGAGATCGTCGGCCACGCCGCGGCCACGGGGGATTTGAGCGTTGCCTTCGGCGTCGACTCGATACGCCAGTTCCTGCTCGGCCGGCTCATGGGCGAGCCCGGCGGCCTCGACGACTGGACCGGCAGTTTCTAGGCAGATGGGCGGGCGCCGCCGAAGGCGTCGACTTCGTCGGCCCGGAGGTGCAGATCACGCCCGGCGTTGTAGGCCCGCAGCACGCCGACATCGATGAGGCGGTAGAGCTCACGGGCGGGCACGGCAAGGCGGGCGGCGGCCTCCCGCGTGTTGATCAAGGTTGTTCCAGTATTCTCCATAGCTTTCCATTTTACCCCATCCGACGAGGATGGGGGTGCCCGGGAGCGGACGGGCCAGAATGGACGCGTCGCCACCATCGTCCCCATCCAAGACCCGACCGACGAGCGGGTCGGCGATTTCCAGGGCCTCAGCGATCCCGAGCGGCGTCGGCGGCTCGAGCGCCCATCGTCGGCCGGCGACGGCTTCTTCGTGGTCGAGGGGCCGCTGGTCGTGCGCCGGCTGCTCGGGTCCGATTACCGGGTGCGTGCCCTGCTGGTCACCGACCGGGGACTGCGATCACTCGACGGGGATCTGGCTCAGGCCGACGTTCCCGTCTACCTGGCCACCCAGGCCGTGGTCGACACCATCGGCGGCTTCAACTTCCATCGGGGCGCCCTGGCATCGGCCGATCGTCGACCCCTCGCCGACCTCACGACCCTGGCCCATGCCGCCGAACTGGCCATGATGATCGAAGGGGTCAACGACCACGAGAACCTCGGGGCCCTGTTCCGCAACGCTGCGGCTTTCGGCGTCGGCGCGGTCATCCTCGACCCGACCACGGCCGACCCCCTCTACCGCCGCTCCACCCGGGTCTCCATGGGCCACGTGCTGGGCCTGCCCTACGGCCGGGCGCAGGAGTGGCCGGGCGCGATCGCCCGGTTCCAGGCGATGGGCTTCGAGGTGCTGGCCCTGACGCCATCGCCCGAGACCGACGACATCCGAACCGTGGCCGGTCGGGCCCGCCAGGCCGTGCTCGTCGGAGCGGAGGGACCGGGCCTGTCGGCCGCCGCCCTCGCTGCTGCCGATCGCCGCATCCGAGTCGCCATGGCTCCCGGTGTCGATTCTCTCAATGTGGCCACCGCGGCGGCCGTCGTCCTCCACCATCTTGCGGCGCGATGAGCGTGACCCGGGCTGGTCACTCGGCAATCGGCGCCCTTCAGACTGACCGCTATCAGGCAGACGACATGGCCAGAGCGGCGAGGACGCCTTGTTCGCTGAGCGGCCGCCACGTCGATGACGCCAGCTGGCCAACCGGCTGGAGCTCCGAGCCCGCCTCGCTGCCGATCGCTACGCGTCGTCCGGGTGCACCGTCGATGTCGTGGCGGAGCACGTAACTGTTCATAGGCAGGGGCCAACGAGTGAGGACCTTCGACACGGCTGCCCACAGCGGGTCGACGCTCGGCCCGTGGGCGCACAGCACCCACTCCT
>JALZAH010000567.1 GCA_030948425.1 Actinomycetota bacterium | reverse complement strand
ACGTGGCCTGGCTGCAGAGGATCGTGGACTGGTCGGCGGAGAGCTCCGACCCAGCCGAGTTCCTCGACTCGCTGAAGCTCGATCTCGACACCGACGAGGTGTTCGTCTTCACACCCAAAGGCGATGTCACCACGCTGCCGCGCCACGCCACCCCGGTCGACTTCGCCTACGCCATCCACACCGAGATCGGCCACCGCTGCATCGGCGCCCGGGTCAACGGTCGCCTGGCTCCCCTCGATTCAGAGCTGGAATCAGGCGACAGCGTGGAGATCTTCACCTCCAAGGTCCCCGCTGCCGGTCCCAGCCGAGACTGGCTCAAGATCGTCGTCACCCCCCGGGCCCGCAGCAAGATCCGCCAGTGGTTCTCGCGCGAACGTCGCGAGGACGCCATCGAGTCGGGTCGCGAGGACCTGGCCAAAGCCATCCGCCGAGAGGGCCTGCCCCTCCAGAAGCTCAGCGGGTCACCGCTGATGGCCAGCGTCGTCGAGTCGCTCAACTACGCCGATCTCGAGGCCCTCCACGCCGCCGTCGGCGAGGGCCACGTGTCAGCCCGCTCCGTGGCCCAGCGGCTGGCCAAGGAGCTGCGGGGAGGTGAGCACGAGGAACAGCTCCCGACCACCGCCCGTCAGCCCCGCCGGACCAGCGGGGGAGGCAGCGGTGTCCACGTCGAGGGTCTCGACGAGGTGATGGTCCGACTGTCGCGGTGTTGCACGCCGGTGCCGGGCGACGAGATCATCGGTTTCGTCACCCGCGGCCGGGGGGTGAGCGTGCACCGCGCCGATTGCGCCAACGCCAGCGCTCTCAGCTCCGAAGAGGTAGGCCGCCTGATCGAAGTGGAGTGGGATCGGGAGCGGGGCGGCAGCTTCATCGCCGCCGTCGAGCTGAAAGCCCTCGACCGCAGCCGGCTCGGTGTCGACGTGTGGAAGATCATCGCCGAGCACCATTTGAGCATCCTGCGCAGCGAGACGCTGACCGGGGCGGACCGGGTCAGCCGAATGCGCTTCGAGTTCGAGCTGGCCGACCCCGCGCACCTCGAGTCGCTCCTCGGGGCCCTCAAGCGCCTCGACAGCATCTTTGACGCCTACCGGGTGCTTCCCGGTGGAGGACCCTGATCGGGCGCCGAGCGCGAAGATCTCAGCGGGCCTGATCCGGCGCCGCAGACACCAGCCTGGGGCCTACCCTGCACCCCGTGCCTGAGCTGCGTACCCCGCCCGGAACCTTCGACGTGCTCCCGGGTGATTCACAGCGATGGGAGAGCCTGCTCACCACATTCGCCCGGGTCGCCGCCGGAGCCGGCTACGGCCTGTTGATCACCCCCACCTTCGAGGACCTTGCCGTGTTCTCCCGGGTGGGAGCATCCACCGACATCGTCCGCAAGGAGATGTACGACTTCGAGGACAAAGGGGGCCGGCACCTGGCCCTGCGGCCCGAGGTCACCGCATCGGCGGCCCGGGCCTACATCCAGCACCGTCCGACCCTGCCCTGGAAAGCCTGGTACGCGGGGTCGAACTTCCGCTACGAGAAGGCCCAGGCCGGCCGGTACCGGGAGTTCCACCAGTTGGGGATCGAGGCGTTCGGCAGCGCCGACCCCGATCTCGACGTTGAGGTGGTGGCCCTCGGGGTGGAGCTGTTCGACGCCCTGGGGATCACCAGGGTGGACGTGAAGATCAACTCTCTGGGCGACGACGTGTGCCGACCTGGTTACCGGACGCTGCTTCTGGACTATCTCGGGGCCCGCCGTGATCAACTGTGCGAAGAGCACAGGGATCGCCTGGAGGACAACCCCCTTCGAGTCCTCGACTGCAAGCGGCCGTCGTGCCTGGCCGTGGCCGCCGACGCTCCCCGCCAGATCGACCACCTCTGCGAGCCCTGCAACCGCCACTTCGCCCGGGTTGTGGACGGCCTCGACGCCCTGGGTGTCGTCCACCGGCTGGACACGGCCCTGGTGCGGGGCCTGGACTATTACACCCGGACCACCTTCGAGTACGCCGGCACGGCGCTGGTGTCGGCCCAGAACGCCCTGGGCGGCGGTGGTCGCTACGACGGGCTCGTCACCGCCCTCGGAGGTCCCCCCACCCCGGCGGTCGGTTTCGCCCTGGGCATGGAGCGCATCCTCCTCGCCGTCGACGCCGAGGCCGCCTCCGCTGACGCCGCTTCGGCGTCGTCGAGCGGGGCAGGCGGGGGCTCAGCGGTGGACGTCTACGTCGTCGACTTCGCCGGTGGGACCGGCGCCCGGGACCTCACCGCCCGCCTGCGGGCGGCGGGGTTGCGCGTGGACCGGTCCTTCGACGGACGCTCGCCGAGAGCCCAGTTCAAGGGAGCAGACCGGTCGGGGGCGAGGCTGGCGCTGGTCCTCGGCCCCGACGAGTTGGCCGCCGGCACGATCGGCGTCAAGGATCTGATTGGCACTGACCCGCAGCACACCGTGGAGCTCGACGCCGTGGTCGACGAGGTGCGGCGCCTCATCCGATAGAGCCCGATCGGGGCACGTCCGGTCTGGGAGGACCAGGTCGGTACTCTGAGCCGATGGCCACTCGCCGCTCCCCGGCCGCTGCGGGGGCCGATCTGTTCGAGGCGGCTGTCAACGAGCGTCTGGCCAACCAGGCACCCCTGGCCGCCCGGATGCGGCCGCGAACCCTCGGCGAGGTCATCGGCCAGGACCACCTTCTCGCTCCCGGTCGACCGCTGCGGGCGCTCATCGATGCCGACCGGCTGTCGTCGGTGGTGCTCTGGGGTCCACCGGGGACCGGCAAGACGACCTTGGCGCAGTTGATCGCCGGCGCCACCAGCCGGGCGTTCGTCCCCCTGTCAGCCGTCACTGCGGGCGTGAAGAATGTGCGGGAGGCGGTGAGCGGCGCCCGAGAGCGCCTGGGACAGCAGGGGAGCGGGACCATCCTGTTCCTCGACGAGGTGCACCGCTTCAACCGCACCCAACAGGACGCTCTGCTGCCGTCGGTCGAGGACGCGACCCTGACGCTGGTGGGGGCCACGACGGAGAACCCCTACTTCTCGGTCAACGCGCCGCTGCTCAGCCGTTCCAGCCTGTTCCGCCTCGAGCCGCTCGGGCCCGGCGCTCTGGCCGC
>JALZAH010000563.1 GCA_030948425.1 Actinomycetota bacterium | reverse complement strand
GGAGACCTGCGCCCTGGCCGGGGTGACCGCCCGGCAGGGTCGACCTCGGGTGGACCATCGAGCAACAGCAACTGGCGGTGGATCGCCATCGTGCTGGTCACCCTGTTGATCCTGGCCATCGTCCTCGGTCAGGTGCTGCACACAAGCACGGCGTCCAAGCAGACCTACAGCCAGTTCTACAGCGCCCTGACCAACAGCCAGGTGCAAAAGGCCACGGTCAACAAGGCCAGCGGCTCACTGACCTACACCAACAAGGATGGCCAGCAGTTCTCGGTGACCGGCCCCAGCCTGGACCAGAACAGCGCCGCCCTCCAGCTCTACCAGAAGGACATCCCCGATCTGCAGCTGACCACGGGCGCCCCCAGCCTGCTGGCCAGCCTGTTGCCCTACCTGATCTTCGGCGGCCTGATCGTCGGCGTGTTCGTTCTGATGAGTCGTCGGGCCCAGGGCCAGATGAACGGGGTGATGTCCATCGGTCGCTCCAAGGCCAAGGTGTACACCACGGAGCGGCCCAAGACGACCTTCGCCGACGTCGCCGGCTACGAGGGCGTCAAGATGGAGATTCGAGAGGTCGTCGACTTCCTGCGCTCGGCCAACCGTTTCGCCGAGATCGGCGCCAAGATCCCCAAGGGCGTGCTCCTCGTCGGTCCCCCAGGGACCGGCAAGACCCTCTTGGCCCGCGCCGTCGCCGGGGAGGCCGGCGTTCCGTTCCTGTCGGTCACGGGATCGGACTTCATGGAGATGTTCGTCGGGGTCGGGGCGTCTCGGGTCCGAGATCTGTTCCAGACGGCCCGCAAGCAGGCACCAGCCATCATCTTCATCGACGAGATCGACTCCATCGGGCGCAAGCGCGGCGCCGGCCTCGGTGGTGGCCATGACGAGCGGGAGCAGACCCTAAACCAGATGCTGGCCGAGATGGACGGTTTCGAGGCCTCCGAGGGCGTGGTCATGATGGCTGCGACCAACCGTCCCGACATCCTCGACCCGGCCCTGTTGCGCCCCGGGCGCTTCGATCGCCAGGTGGTGGTCCCCCTCCCCGACCTGGAGGAGCGCCTGCCCATCCTCGCCGTCCACGCCACGAACAAGCGCATGGCCCCCGATGTGGATCTGTCGGTGGTCGCCCGGGGTACCCCGGGCATGAGCGGGGCCGATCTGGCCAATCTGGTCAACGAGGCCGCCCTCCACGCCGTTCGCCGCGGTGCCGCAGCCATCGAGATGATCGACTTCGACGCTGCACGCGACCGGGTGCTCATGGGTCAGCGACGAGAGTCGACGGTCCTCTCCGACAAGGAGAAGGAGGCCACCGCCTTCCATGAGGGTGGTCACGCGGTGCTGGCCTACGTCCTGCCGGATGCCGATCCCGTCCACAAGGTGACCATCCTGCCCACCGGCATGGCCCTGGGCGCCACTCAGCAACTCCCCATCGAAGAGCGCCACACCTACTGGCGTGAGTACATCGAGGATGCCGTCTGCGTGATGATGGGGGGCCGCTGCGCAGAGATGCTGGTCCTGTCCAGTCTGTCCAGCGGTGCCTCCAATGACCTGCAGCGAGCCACCGAGCTGGTCCGCAAGATGGTCAGGGAGTTCGGCATGAGCGACCGAGTCGGGCCTATGGCCTGGGGTGACAACAACGAGGTCTTCCTGGGCGACAACTTGATGCACGGCGGCCAGGACTACAGTGATGTCACCTCTCGGGTCATCGACGAAGAGGTCGAGCGGATCCTGCGCGAACAGGAGGCCCGGGCCACCCGCCTGTTGAGCGAACACTGCCGGGGACTGACGGCGGTGGCCGGCGCCCTGCTGGAGAAGGAGACGGTCGGGGGAGCCGAGATCGGGCGACTGGTCGACGAGGCCTTCGGCCGGCCCGTCCACGACGATGCCCCCGTGGTTCCCAGTTTCGGGCAGCCCATCCCCAACGGACATTCCGATCCCGAGGCCACCCCGGCCATCCCGACATCGCCCGCAGGCGTGCCCAGCGGATCGTGGCAACGGCAGCGGCCCCCTTCCTGATCTCTTCAGGGCAGGAGTGGCACGCCGGCGCTCATGGCGTAACCCGTCGCCCTCGACGCCCCGTAGAGGTCCCGCTCGACGAAGAGGGGAGCTGAAGCCTGCACCGTCAAGGCGGCGTCGAGGGTGGCGGCGTGGTCATTGATCCGGACCGCCGCACGGGCACCGGGTGCCACGGTCAGAGCGCTGAGCCCAGCGATGGGCGTCGTGGTGCCCCCGCTCACGGCGGCGACGGCGGCGGTGGCCGGGGCGCCACCGGGGTTGTACAGGATCAGCCACTCATCAGACTGGGCGTTGGCCGCACCGCCGGGGAACAACCACGACTTCGAAGCCAGCTGCTCCCCCGCCAGATCGCCCAACCCGGTGCGCGTCGACGGCGAGGCAGCGGCGACAACGCGCTCGGCGATCACGGGAACACCGTTGACGCTTCTCAGAACGGCCGAGTGGGCGACCCCGGCAGGGACCCGCGCCTCTTGGTCAGAGGTCACCGTCGACACCTCTTCGGGTCCAACGGTGAGCGAGAACGGGGTGGCCCGGCCCTGGTCGAGGTTGAGGGCAAGCTGGACCTGGGCGGTGCCGGGGCCCGGGTTGAAGATCACGTAGCGCTCATCGATCCCGTTGCCCGAGACCCCGTCGGGCCACGTCCAGCGCGTCGCCGCCGACGACGATCCCAGGCTCAGCGTCACGCCAGGCACAGGCGATGCCGGGTCGATGGCTCCGGACAGCGCCCCGGTGGGCCCGATGACCGCCGCACCTGACGCTACCGGCGTCACCACCTCGGTCTGCCAGGCCACCACTCTGCCGGTGCGGGCGGTCACCACGGTGGCGATCCTGGTCCGCCGGCGCAGGTGGGTGCCGAGATCGACGCTGACCATTCCCGACGCAGGCACGACCAGCGCCTGGAACTCCCCAGGGGCCTCCAGTCCCTGGTCGGTGGTGAAGGAGAGGTCGACGACGGACTCGGTGGGATAGGGGTTGAGCAGGATGATCTCGTCACTGGCATTGATGGCGGTCCGCCCGTTGGTGAAGTACCAGGTGCGCTCGCCGGTTGTGGCGCAGGGGGTGGAGGACACGCCGAGGGTCCCGCTGAGCTCCTGGGCCACCGCCGCTGCCCCCCCGTTGAGGGTCACGTCGGCGCCCACCCAGTGGGGCGAACCCGGGAGGCTCTCGGGGACCGCAACCCGGCTCCTGGGCCCGACGGTGACCGTCGAGGTGGACCCCGGGCCCTGATCGGCGACCAACGAGACGGTGGCGGTCAGCGACCGTCCGGCCGTGTTGGCAATGACCACCGACCCGGGTGCTGGTCCGTCGGCACTGTCGGTGGCCCCGGCGCAGAACCACGAGGACGACAGGGCGTTTGCGGGGGCGGCGACCGGAACCGCAGGCAGGGCGGCGCCACCACGGCCAGCCGTCGTGGCGGACCCGCTCCGATCCACCAGCCCGCCAACGACGAGGAGAACGGCAACGGCGACGATGACCGGAGCTCGCCGGACGCCACCGATCAGCTCGGCACGGGGGGACCGACCGGGGTCGCTGTCACCCGACGGCCCACTCTTCGAGCTCCTTGCTCGGGGAACCGGCGAACGGCGGGCCGGATCAGTCATCGACCCATACCTCGTCGGCGTCGTAGTCGGCATCACCGGACGACAACCCCGAGCGGGACCCGGTCGACCAGGCATCGACCCGCCGGGCCCGACTGATCGGGGTGAACCACTGGGGCTGCACCGCTTCGACGACGCGACTGACCGCCCGACGCCGGCGGTCGAGGATGATGATGGCCACGGCCAGCCCCCACAGTGTCACTTCGATGATCTGGACCACCCGGTGCGCGGATGAGGCGTGCAGTGGTCGGGGCGCTCCGGTCGGTCTCCACGCTGAGTTCAGGTACACCGTGTAGGAGGTGTCTGGCGAGACCGACAAGAGATCGGTCTGCAGGCTCAGGCCGGCCAGAAGGGAGCCGGGAACCGGTACGGCGACGCCCCCGGAACCGGCCGGTCCGTTCTGGTTGGGGATCACGATGTAGCGAACCGAGAGCGGGGCCACGAGATGGCCCAGCGTCGTCGTGCGCCGTTCACCCGACAGGCGCAGATCATCAGCCAGGCGATGCGTGGGCCCTACCTGGTCCGAGCTCCACAGATAGGTCACGTCGGGAGCGCCCCCGAAGGACGTGGCATAGGCCACACCACTGCTGAGCGGACGCGAGCCGAGTGGCAGAGCCCGGGGAGCGCCCACCCACAGCACCCGGTAGTTGCCCTGACCCTCTCCGGAAAGGACGGTGAGGGCGGTGCTGGCGTCGGAGTTGGGGATCTTCCAGTGGCCGCCACCGGAGGCGATGATCATGGGGATGGCGGCGACAACCACGGCGGCGGCGGCCACCCCGGATGCCGCCTGGCGCCAGCCGAAGCTGTAGCCCGGAAGGTCGAGCTCGAAGGCAGCGGCGCCGAGCGCTACGGCGCTGGCCAGGGCGGCGGCGGCGGGGGCCAGGACGACCTCGGGGTCGGGGATGGGGACCCAACCCCGAAGACCGGCCCAGGCCAGAGCGAAGCAGGCCAGAGCTACGATCCACAGACGGGCGGCCCAGGCCAGGCGCCAGGAGCGACCGATGACGAGGGGAAGGGCGGCGGCGATCAACAAGCCCCAACCGAGAGGGCCGGCACCGACCGGACCGGTGTGGAAGCGCAGAACCTGGCCCAGCCCGGCCCGGACGGTCGGCCCGGGGAAGACGCCGAAGGTGTCGGTGCCGTTGCCCAGCACCCGCAGCGACCACGGGGCCAGCAACACGAGGGCGATGAGGCTGCCGGCCACCGCCACCGCCACCAGGCGGACGGCGGATGCCGCCGGGCCCACCAGGAGGGATCCGAGGAAGAGGGCCAGACCGATGGTGGCGACGACATACAACCACGATGGAGCGAAGGCGCCGACCAGAGCGGTGAGCAGGCCGAGGCCGACCAGGCGCCCAAAGAGGCGGGGGGCGATGGTTGGCGGGAAGGGGATGAGCGAGGACAGGCGCCCAATCACCCCGATGGTCCAAGGGGCGGCGGCGTAGGCCAGCAGACCGGCCCAGCGACCGCCGGCCAGGGCGTTGAACGGCAGGGGGACGATGGCATAGACCACCATGGCCGCCACCCGCCCACGCAGCGAACCCCACCAGCGGGCGGCCCGGTAGGCGCCCAGAGGCCCGATCACCAGGGGGGCCAGGACAACAATGTGCTGCAGGGTGCCGACGGCGCCGAGGAGGACCGAGCCGGCGAGAGCCAACAGGGCCAGGCCGGGAGCGGCGAGAAGCGGGCCTCCCAGGCCACCTCGGGAGGTGTTCGACCACCACACGTGCCACCAGCCGCCGGGCCCGCCGGCGGTGGCGGGGAACTGACCGAGGGCAGGCAGATCGTTGGCGAACAGCGAACGGGAGCCGAAGGCCATGATCACCACCAGGCCCAGACCGAAGGCCAGCGGCAGGCGCCAGCTCCCCCGCCCGATCGACGAGGTGACCGATGCTGCGGTCTCGGCGGAGAGATCCCGTCCCGAGCCGCTGACCTGATCGGCCGGCGTGAGGGCCATGGCCTCGGCTTCATCATCGGCGAGAGCCACCGGTATGCCCAACAGAGGACCGTCGGAGAACGAGCGCACGAACGCCCGCAGCCGGACATTGCCCCGGGTCTGCAGGCGGGCCAGCTCACCGTCGTGGACCTGTCGGTTTCCCTGGTTGACCCGGCGGGCGGCCCGCAGAGCGGCCGGATTGCCGAGTGCTCGGCCGGCGCCCCGCAGGACGGCGCCGGCGTCGCCGGCCCGACCCCGGACCAGGGCCCACACGGACTCGCCGGCCAGGTAGAGCACCAGGAGCGGGAGGGTGCGCGCCAGGCGCACCCACCCGTAACAGGTGAGGACGGTCCGCAGGCGGTGCTGCTCGGCCAGCTCGGCCGCCCGCCGGCGCTCCAGCGGGGACGTCCAGCCCGGCCGCTTGCCGCTCTTCTCGATCTGCAGGTGCCGCACCCGGGCCCCCGGAGCGGCGACGACTCGGCCACCGGCCAACTGGACCCGCCAGCTCAGGTCCAGGTCCTCACCGAACTGAGCGATGCCAGAAGAGAATCCGCCGACGCTGGCGAAGAGGTCAGCACGGACGAGCGTGGCGCCGCTCGGGGCCACGAACACATCCCGGACGGCGTCGTGCTGCTGCTGGTCGAGCTCGCCGGGCTCGACCATCGGATGGACGATGCCCTGACGGTCAGCCCCGGACCCGACGGCCAGCAGGCGCTCAGGGTGATCCCATTCCACGAACTTGGGCGTGATGATCCCGGCGTTGGACCGGAAGGCTTCCTCGACCATGATGGTCACCGCGCTGCGGTCCAGGGCCACGTCGTCGTGGCACAGGAGGAAGAACGCCGCTCCGTCCACCACCTCGAGCGCCTCGTTGACGGCCACGCCGTAGTCGACCCGCGTGCTCAAGCGCTGCACGAAAGCAGCGGGAAGGGCGGCGGCGACCCGAGGGCTGGGATCGATGGAGCTGGCCGAATCGACCACGAGCACGGACAGGTTGGGGTAATCCTGGTTGCCCAGGGCGGCGAGGGCCTCATCCAACCAGGGCCCGGGATCGCAGGTGGCGACGACCGCCACTACAGGCGGTGCCGTGGGGAGGGATTCCATCCGGGCGGGCGAGCCTAGCGGCCGGAGATCGCAGCTTCGGGTCAAGGCGGCTCCGGCTCATGTCCGCCATCCAGTTTGCGGGCCCGGACCAGAAGTTGTCTGCGCCCCTTGCCGAAGTGCTTGCAATTGTTATACAGTGTTGTAACCATAGCAAGCACCGGGAGAAACCCGGTTCCCCACGTACTCTAGGAGGAACGATGCCAGACAGGACGATCGACGACATCAACAAGGCCATGAAGGATTCCGCCTACGCCGCCGTCGGTTTCGGTGTGCTCAGCTTCCAGCGAGCCCAGGTCCGCCGCCGAGAGCTGGCCGAGCAGGTCCAGCAGCTCCAGAGCAACGGCAGCGTGGTCGGCGCTCAGATGGCCGCCGCCCGGGAGCAGCTGGCCGAGCTGACCAGACTGGTCGACGAGCAGGTCGCCCCCGCCCGCCACCAGCTGGTTCAGGTGGCCAAGCGGGTCGACGAGCAGGTCGCCCCGGTCCGCAGGCAGCTCGACGAGCGCTTCGACGACTTCGAGGGCCGCCTACCGGCCAGCACCCGCAACGTGATCGCCACCATCCGCTCGGGCGCCCAGGTGCCGGAGTCCTACATCCGCAGCGCGGTTGGTCTGGCCAACTGAGCTCGGTCCCTCGGCCCTACGGGGTCGTCGGAGCCGCCAGGGAGGCGAGCACGTCGGCCAGGGTGTGGTCGAGAGCGATCTCCGGCTCCCATCCGGTGACGTGGTGGAGGCGGCTCGGATCCCCGCGAAGGTCGGGGATGTCCACCGGGCGGAGACGGTCGGGGTCGACGACGAAGGGGAGCTCCACCTGGGCCAGGGCGGCCAAGCGGCGACCCACCTCGGCGATCTCGATCGATTGGCCGCGGCACACGTTGTAGGCCCGACCGGGCGTCCCGACCTCGACCAGCATGCGGTAGGCGCGCACCACATCACGCACGTCGGTGAGGTCGCGGCGCACGGAGATGTCCCCGACGGCGATGGCCGTGGCGCCGGACCGCTCGGCGTCGACGATCTGACGGGCCAGAGAGGGCACGACGAAGCCGGGTGCCTGACCGGGTCCGGTGTGATTGAACGGGCGGGCGGCGAGCACCTCCAGCCGTCGGCCCAGCCAGGCCTGCCGTCCGATCAGCTCGGCAGTGGCCTTGGTCATGGCATAGGGGCTGACCGGGGCCAGCGGGTGGTCCTCGCCCACGGGCAGGTCCCCGGGTCCGACCACGCCGTAGACCTCGGCGGAGCCGACAAGGAGCACCCGGGGAGGCCGGCGGCAGGCCAGGGCCGCCTCGGTCAGGTGCAGGGTTCCAGTGGCGTTGACGGCAAAGGCGGCCAATGGCTGCTCCCACGACTGGGCCACGCTGGCCTGGGCAGCCAGGTGGATGACGGCGTCGGGCTCCACCGTGACCACGGCGGCGCGCAGGGCGGCGGCATCGGTCACGTCGACCGCCGGGTCGAGGGCTACGGCGTCATCGCCGAGCGCACTGAGGTGGCGCATCAGCCAACGACCGACGAAGCCATCGCTCCCGGTCACGAGCACCCGCACCCTTCGACCGTATCCGCCGGTCCCCGCCCCGGCGCAACACCGCAACACGCCGATACCAACACACCGGCACCACAACCCGCCCACACCCCTCGACGTCGGAGCGCCGTCCCGGGGTCCGCCGCTACGCCGAGCCGGCAGCCTCGGCGTAGACGGCGCGGGTGCCGGCCACGCTGGCGGCCGCCCCGAAGCGAGCAGACCATGTCCGGCCGGCGGCACCCGCGGCCGCCCGTTCGCCGGGGTCGGCCAGCATGGCTTCGATCACCTCGGCCCACGCGCCGATGTCGGTGGGCGGGGCATAGCGGGCCGCCCGGCCGCCCACCTCGCGCAGGACGGCGATGTCGGAGCAGACGACCGGGGTCCCCTGGGTCATGGCCTCGAGGACCGGGTACCCGAATCCCTCGTGCAGACTGGGAAAGCCCAGCACGGTGGCACCGGCATAGAGCGACCACAGGTCGACCTCGGACAGAACGCCGAGCTGGACCAGGTCGTCGCCGAGGGTGGAGCGGTCGGCGGGTTCGATGAGGTCGTCGCTCAGCCAGCCAGGGTATCCCGCCAGGACGAGGCGGGGCTGAACAGCGACGCCATTCCCCTTCCCCCGGGCCAGCAGCGCCAGGGCAGCGACGAGCGTGCGCACGTTCTTGCGCGGCTCGAGGCTCCCCACCCACAGCACATACGGTCGATCCGCCACCCCCATGCGGGTTCGGGCAGCGCCGGCGACACCGGGGTCGACGACGGGAGGATCGACGCCGTTGGCCACCACCCGGATCCGCTCGGCGGGGATGGTGCTGTGTTCGACGATCTCGGCGGCGGCGGCCTGACTCACGGTGATCACCAGGTCGGCCCGACAGGCGGCGGCCAACCCGAGGCGGTGGAAGTGCAGACCCCGGCGGGGGAAAGCTTCGGGGAACAGCGCCGGCGCCACGTCATGAACCGTCACCACCAGCGGAGTGGCCACCCGCGGCGGCACCGCCACCGACGGGGCATGGATCACGTCGACCTCACCGACGGCCACCGGGGGCCACCCGAGGCGGTGCCAGGACTCGTAGAGAACCGGGCGGGGCAGGCCCAGGATCGCTGGTGGGGATCCGACGACACCGAAACGGGCCATTGCCGCAGTCACCTGGCCTCGACCATGGCGAGCGGTGAAGGCCACCACGTCGTCTCCGCTCCCCGGAAGTAGAGTGGCCAGTTGTGCCGTGTACCGGCCAATACCCCCCGGTGAGCGGTACAGGAGCTGTTCCACGTTGAGCGCAACCCGCACCAGGCGTCTCCTCACGGTCCAGGTGGTCAGGGACGGTGGCGGCTCCGAGACGGCACTCATCCGGATGATCCGCCAGTTGGTGACCGACGGCTGGGAGTGCCACGTGGCCATCTCGGGGCCGGCCCGCCTGGCCGCCGAGTATGCCGCCGCCGG
>JALZAH010000559.1 GCA_030948425.1 Actinomycetota bacterium | reverse complement strand
CGATCACGGCGGGCGGGGGCTGCGAGGCCTGCTGGCCGGCGTTTTCTCGCCGCACAGCCACGACGCCGGTGAGTCGATCGACACCGCCCTTACCTCCAGCGCCGAGGGCATCCGCGCCCTCAAGGTCTCCCTCGCCGGATTGGCCGTCACCGCCGCGCTCCAGCTGGCGGTGGTGGCGGTCAGCGGATCTGTTGCCCTCCTCGGTGACACCATCCACAACTTTGCCGACGCCCTCACCGCCCTGCCCCTCGGTCTCGCCTTCGTGCTCGGCCGGCGTCAGCCCACCAAGCGCTACACCTATGGCTACGGGCGGGCCGAGGACCTTGCCGGCATCTTCGTCGTAGCCACGATTGCCGCGTCGTCGGGCCTGGCCGCCTGGGAGGCCATCCAGCGCCTGATGCATCCCCACGCCGTTCGCAATATCGGCTGGGTCATGGTGGCAGGCATCGTCGGCTTCGCCGGGAACGAGCTGGTTGCCGTCTACCGCATCCGCGTCGGTCGCAAGATCGGGTCGGCGGCGCTCGTGGCCGACGGTTTGCACGCTCGCACTGACGGCCTCACATCGCTGGCCGTGGTGGTCGGCGCCATCGGCGTCGCTGCCGGTTGGGAGACGGCGGACCCCATCGTCGGCCTGCTCATCACCGTCGCCATTCTCTTGGTGCTCAAGGGCGCGGCCCGCGACATCTACCGCCGGCTCATGGACAGCGTGGATCCCGGCCTGGTCGACGACGTCCGCCGCGTCCTGGCATCGGTATCGGGCGTGCACGGTGTGGAGAGCGTCAGGATCCGGTGGGTCGGCCACGACTTGCGGGCCGAAGCCGACATCACCTCCGATGCCCGGCTCACCCTGGCCGACGCTCACGCCATCGCCGACGAGGCCCACCACCGGCTGCTCCACGACATCCCCCGGCTGGCCGAAGCCACCATTCACACCAGCCCGTGGGGACCAGATGATCGCGACTATCACGCGACCACCGCCCACCATTTCCCGACCCGTCAGCCCGAGCTCTGACCCACCGAAGCGGCGCCGCGCCATCGAGCCTCAGCCGGCGCTGAGGTGGGCTCCGGCGGCCGGCGTCACCCGCCAACCCTCGCCAGCGCTGCCGGGCTCCGCCAGAGCCACGACGCAGCCGCCGAAGCCCGCGCCGGTGAGACGGGCGCCGTAGACACCGGGAGTGGCGCACAGGCGCTCGACGAGAGCGTCGAGGGCCGGCGTCGACACTTCGAAGTCGTCGCGAAGGCTTCTATGACTGGCGCCCATCAACTGGCCGGCGTCGGCGAGGGCACCGGCGGAGAGGCAGTGGGCGAAGGCCAGCACCCGTTCGTTCTCGGTGACCACGTGGCGGGCGCGCCGGCGGAGCAGGGGATCGGGAAGAGCGGCGACGTCGGCCAGGGACGCCAGGCGCAAGGGCCCGATGCGCCGGGCCGCCTCCTCGCACTGACCCCGACGCTCGGCGTAGGCCGACGTGGCCACGCTTCGGGACTGACCAGAGTGGGCGACCACCACCTCGACGTCGGGCGGCATCGGCACCGGTGAGACATCGAGCGAGGTGCAGTCGATCAGCAGGGCATGGCCGGCCACGCCGGAGGTCGACGCCAGCTGGTCCATGATCCCCGGAGCAACGCCCGTGGCCAGCCTCTCGGCCTGCTGGCACGCCACCGCCAGCTCGAGCGCCGAGCCGGCGAAGCCCAGGGCCATGGCGGTGGCCACCACCAGCGCCGTGCTCGACGACAGGCCGGCGCCGACCGGCAGCGTGGTGCGTACCGTGCCCGTGCCCCCTTGCGTCGGACGCAGATGGGCGACCACCCCGGCGACGTACCGGGCCCACGATGGTTGCACGGCGGCGGGATCCATCACGTCGAGGCCGATTGTCGCCCCCTCGGGTTCCAGCTCGGAGCGGAGGCACACCTGGGTCCCGCCGGCGACCAGCTCCACGACGGTGTGACGGTCGATCGCCATCGGCAGGACATAGCCGCCGGAGTAGTCGGTGTGCTCCCCGATGAGGTTCACCCGCCCCGGAGCGATGGCCGTGGTCACGCCGCACATCGTGACGCCCCTGTCTAGTTCTTTGCTGGAAATCCAACACGGGGTGTTAGAAATCCAGCAAGGAACGGAGGGAGCATCGAGTTCATCGGGGCCTTCGAGTCGACGTACCAGCCGGCCTTCGACGTCGACGTGGCCGAGACCAACGGTCACATCGCCGGTTGGCGACAGGACCTCGACCTGCTCCGCTCCTGCGGTGTCACCCGCCTGCGGTACCCGGTGCGGTGGCATCGGATCGAACGCCAACCCGGCGTGTTCGACTGGCGCGCCACCGACGAGGTCCTCGGCTACCTCGCCCACACCGGGGCCCGTCCCATCGTCGACCTCGTCCACCACACGAGCTACCCCCG